>PTLK01000286.1 GCA_002938075.1 Alphaproteobacteria bacterium MarineAlpha3_Bin3 | reverse complement strand
CCGGATCAAGAAATACCGCCGCCCGCGGGGCTGTTAACCGGCCCCATCGGTCACATCGCCCCGTGACAGTGCTTGTACTTGCGCCCCGAGCCGCAGGGACAGGGGCTATTCCTTGAAATTCTCTCCGGCGCGACGAGGACCTCCCCCTCCGACGCGGTGCCGCCGCCAAAGGGCGGCAGTTCCTTGGGCGCCGAACCGCCGAGGCAGTCGAGGGCGATTTCCTTGAGGTCTTCCAGGCGTTGGAACAGCTCCAGATTTCGGGCTTTAAGCCTGGCTCGGTCGGGTGGCGTCATTATGTCTCTTTTCCCCACTCGTCCTCCCTCTGGTCCTAGACCGAGAGCCGATGAACGGGTGTGTGCCCGATTGTGACCAACCGGCACCAGTTTCGCAATTCAGGCTTGGCTAAGGTCAATCCGGGGGAAGTAGGCAAAAATTGCCCATCTGTTAACATCTTCTTCACGATCCGGAATCTAACATGGTCATTGCAACGGAAGGATCGCCGCCGAGGTGGGACTGGGCGGCTTTTAAATGAATTCCGATAACGCGTCTTGGACGGGGAAACGACGGTGGAAACACTCATTCATGCGCTGCGTAATTTAGGCCCGGTTCGCCTGGCGATCATGGGCGCCATCATGCTCGGCATGATCGGGTTTTTCATTTTTCTGGCGACACGGCTAACGCCTAGCATGGTGCTGCTTTACGGCGACCTGAATGCGGACGATTCCTCGCGGATTACCAGCCAGCTCTCCAGCCAGAATGTCCCCTTCGAACTGCTCCAGGGCGGCTCGCAAATCATGGTGCCCAGCGACCGGGCGCTGAAACTTCGCCTCAGCTTGGCCAGCCAGGGCATTCCGTCCGGTGGCTCCCTCGGCTACGAGCTGTTCGACGATCAGCAAACCATCGGCACCACCAGTTTTGTGCAAAACATCAATCTGGTGCGCGCCCTCGAAGGCGAGCTGGCGCGGACCATCCAGACCATTTCCTCTATCCGAAGCGCCCGGGTTCACTTGGTTTTGCCCCGCAGGGAGCTTTTCAGCCGCGAGAAACACCAGGCTTCCGCCTCCATCACCTTGAGAATGGGCGACGGGTCGCTTGGAAAGGACCAGGTCGCCGGGATTCAACACCTGGTGGCCGCCGCCGTGCCGGGGCTGGTTCCCGCCCGGGTATCCATCATCAGCAGCAGCAACGGCAAGCTTCTGGCCGGCGGTTTCGAGGAAGATTCCGCTTCCTTCATGGCCGTCAAGTCCCAAGAGCAGCGCCGGAACTTCGAAAGGCGGATGTCGCGCACCATCGAGTCGCTTCTGGAAAAGACCGTCGGATTCGGCATGGTGCGGGCGGAAGTGAAGGCCGACATGGACTTCGACCGCATCAGCACCACCGACGAGAAATTCGACCCCGACGGCCAGGTGATCAAGTCGAACCAATCCATCGAGGAAACCAACCAAACTCGCGACACCGAAGGAACGCAGCCGGTTACGGTCGGCACCAACCTTCCCGATCCGAATGTGGGTTCGGGCGAAAATGCATCCAGTTCGGGCGCCCAAAGCCGGATCGAGGAAACCGTCAACTTCGAAGTGTCGAAGAAAATCATCAATCACGTGCGCGAGGTGGGCATCATAAATCGGCTGTCCGTGGCGGTCCTGATTGA
Organism: Alphaproteobacteria bacterium MarineAlpha3_Bin3; assembly: GCA_002938075.1. Classification (GTDB taxonomy): domain Bacteria; phylum Pseudomonadota; class Alphaproteobacteria; order Rhodospirillales; family Casp-alpha2; genus Casp-alpha2. The sequence goes on along the minus strand of PTLK01000286.1, from coordinate 444 downwards.
CGGCGTTCGCGGCATTGAAGACAACGAACCGACCTATCAGCCCCGCAGCGAGGCCGAGATGGAGCTTCTGGCCACCCTGGTCCGGGGCGCCATCGGCTTCAACGCCGACCGGGGCGACACGGTTGAAGTCATCAACATGGAATTCGCCGACGTGGTGGTGGAGGGAATCGAGCTCGAACTGTTTTTCGGACTGGACAAGAACGACCTGTTGAGAATGGCCGAGGTCCTGGTCCTCAGCATCGTCGCCATCCTGGTCATTCTGCTGGTGGTGCGGCCGCTTGTCTCCCGGGCCTTCGAGAGCATTCCGTCCGCCGCCGCCGCCGGCGAACGCCTGCTTACCGATCAGGCCGGCGCCTTGACGGCTCCGGGCATACCCTCCGAAGTAACGGTCGGAGAAGAACGGTTCGAGGAATTGATCGACATCGACCGTGTCGAAGGGCGGGT
>PTLK01000285.1 GCA_002938075.1 Alphaproteobacteria bacterium MarineAlpha3_Bin3 | reverse complement strand
GGAGAAGGAAATCGAGGCCGATGGTGGCCATGAACAGGATGATGCCCTCCTGGTTGATCAGGTGGCGCAGCATCATCCGTTCGATCAGCATCGCCAACAACACCATGACCATGGCCGTAACGATGAGCGCCAGCAACACCGGCACCCCACGCTCCATCAGGCCGACCAAGGTCAGCGCCGCGAACAGCACCATAGCCCCCTGGGCGAAGTTGAAGACGCCCGAAGCCTTGAAAATGAGGACGAATCCGAGCGCCACCAGCGAGTACATGACGCCGGTCAACACCCCGCTGATCACCACCTCGGCGAAAAAAACGGGGCTGTCGGCCATGTCGAGGAACGGCGCCACGAAAAGGACGTTAAAAATATCCATGGCCTAAGCGGTCCCCCCAAAATCAGTCATGGCTGATCCCCAGGTAGGCGTCGATGACGTCCTGGTTGGCGCGAACCTCGTCGGGCGAGCCGTCGGCGATCTTGAGGCCGTAATCCAAGACGATGACCCGGTCCGAGATGTCCATGACGACGCTCATGTCGTGTTCGATGAGGACGATGGTGGTGCCGAACTCGTCGTTGACGTCGAGGATGAAGCGGCACATGTCCTGCTTCTCTTCCAGGTTCATGCCGGCCATGGGCTCGTCCAACAACAGCAGGTCCGGTTCCGCCGCCAGCGCCCGGCCGAGTTCCACCCGTTTCTGCAGGCCGTAGGGAAGCCGCCCCACCGGTGTCTTGCGGATGGCCTCGATCTCCAGGAAATCGATGACGTTTTCGACCGCCGCGCGGTGTTCCATCTCCTCGGCCCGCGCCGGCCCGAAGTAGAGCGCCTGCCAGAGGAAGTTCTTTTTCATCTTCAGGTTCCGCCCGGTCATGATGTTGTCCAGCGTCGACATGCCCTTGAATAGGGCTATGTTCTGAAACGTCCGGGCGATGCCCTGCAACGCCGCTTCGTGGGGCCGCATCTGGTGACGGGGGACCCCCTTGAAGGTGATCATGCCTTCCTGGGGGTGATAGAAGCCGTTGATGCAGTTGAGCATGGAACTCTTGCCGGCGCCGTTGGGGCCGATGATGGCCAGGATCTCCCGCTCCTTGACGTCGAAACTGACACTGTCCAGGGCCTTGACGCCGCCGAAGGTCATGCTGACGCCTTCCACGTCTAGCAGGACGTCGCCGATCTTCCTGTCCGCGGTCATCTTAGGCCCGCCTTATTCAGCTGCTTCGGCCTGGGTGGCCCGGGTGTCTGACAGGGGCGCTTCCCAAATCCTGAGATCGGCGTTGATGGTCCCGGTTCGTCCGTCCTCGAAGGTGACCTCGGCCTCGATCGGGCAGTGGTCCTTGTCGGAATAGAGGGCGTCGATCAGGTCCGCGTACTTTTCGGCAATGATGGTGCGGCGGACCTTTCTCGTGCGGGTCAGTTCACCGTCGTCGGCGTCCAGTTCCTTGTGCAGGATCAGGAAGCGCTTGATCTGGGAACCGGCGAGATGCGGGTCGGCGGCCAGATCGGCGTTGACCTGGGCGACGCATTCGGAAATCAGCTTGTAAACGGGTTCCTGGCCGGCCAGGTCGGTATAGCCCATATAGGCCAGGTTCCGCCGCTCGGCCCAGTTGCCGACCGATTCCAGGTCGATATTGATGAAAGCGGCAACATAATCTTTGTCGTGGCCGAAGGTGACGGCTTCCATGATGTGGGGGAAGAACTTCAGTTTGTTTTCGATGAACTTGGGCGCGAACATTGTCCCGTCGGTCATTTTGCCGACGTCCTTGGAGCGGTCGATGATGTGCAAATGCCCTTCGTCGTCCATGAACCCGGCGTCCCCGGTGTGCACCCAGCCGTCGGCGGCCTTGGTCTTATTGGTTTCTTCCTCGTTCTTGTAATAGGCCCGGAAAACCCCGGGGCTGCGGAACATGACCTCGCCGTCCGCGGCGATCTTGACCTCAACGTCGATAGCCGGCGTGCCCGACGTTTCGGGGCGGACATCGCCGTCGGGATGGATGGTGATGAACACTGAAGCCTCGGTCGAGGCGTACATCTGTTTGAGGTTGAGCCCCAGCGAGCGGTAGAACGTAAAGATGTCGGGGCCGATAGCCTCGCCTGCCGTATAGGCG
>PTLK01000284.1 GCA_002938075.1 Alphaproteobacteria bacterium MarineAlpha3_Bin3 | reverse complement strand
AACAGGCGCCAAGGCCGGTGGCCGAAAGAATGACGATGATGTGCCTTAACTTCATCCCATAGACCGAAACATCAGGGATATGCTGCAACGGCCCAGGAGATATGGTAATTCTCTCCCGTTGTCACCCCTTGATCTATTAAGAGCACGCCGATCCTATCAACATGACCGTCGTTACCCGTTTCGCACCCTCGCCCAGTGGTTTTCTTCATATCGGAGGTGCGCGTACCGCATTGTATAACTGGCTGTTCGCCAAGCACCATGCCGAATACGGTTCCGGCGGCAGATTTTTGCTGCGCATCGAGGATACGGACCGCAAGCGTTCCACCGAACAGGCCGTCAATGCCATTGATGACGGTCTCAAGTGGCTGGGGCTGGATTGGGACGGCGACGCGGTTTCGCAGTTTTCCCACGCCCAGCGTCACGCCGAGGTGGCGCGGCAATTGCTGGCCGAAGACAAGGCCTACAAGTGTTTCTGCACGCCCGAGGAGCTCCGGGAAATGCGCCAGGCCGCCCGCCAGGAAGGCCGCTCGAAGCTCTATGATGGCCGCTGGCGGGACCGCGACCCGGCCGAAGCCCCCGAGGGCGCCGAGCCTACCGTCCGCCTGAAGATGCCCACCGACGGTGAAACCGTGATCGAGGACCTGGTCCAAGGCCCGGTGACGGTGGCCAACGACCAGTTGGACGACATGGTCCTGCTGCGCGCCGACGGCACGCCGACCTATATGCTGGCGGTGGTCGTCGACGACCACGACATGGGGGTGACCCATGTCATCCGCGGCGACGACCACCTGACCAACGCCTTCCGCCAGGCCCAGTTGTTCCGGATCCTCGGTTGGCCCCTGCCCACCTTCGCCCATATCCCCCTGATCCATGGACAGGACGGCGCCAAACTGTCGAAGCGCCACGGCGACTTGGGCGTCGATGCCTACCGGACTCAGGGGTTTCTGCCCGACGCCCTGTGCAATTATCTGCTGCGGCTGGGATGGAGCCATGGCGACGACGAAATCATCTCGCGCGATCAAGCCATTGAATGGTTCGGGCTGCAGGCCATCGGCCGCGCCGCCGCCCGCTTCGATGCCGATAAGTTGACCAGCCTCAACGGTCATTACATTCGCCAGGCCGAGGACGTGAAGCTGATTGACCTGATCATGCCATCGTTGACGGAATCCTTAAATGGTAATTTGGCCGGTGATACCGCCGGGCGGCTGGAAAAGGGCATGTCGGGGCTCAAGGAACGGGCCAAGACCCTGGTTGAGCTTTCTGAAAACGCCGAGATTTATGCCAGAACCCGTCCTTTGGCCCTTGATGAAAAGGCTGCAAGACTTTTACAGGACGATGGAAAGCAACATTTAGGGCTTTTGCGGCCCCGGCTTGATTCCTTGGGTGAATGGAACCTGGAAGGCCTTGAAAAGGCAACCCGCGACTACGCCGAAAACGCTGGAATCAAGCTCGGCAAAGCCGCACAGCCCCTTCGGGCGGTGTTGACCGGGCGCACGGTTTCGCCGGGAATCTTCGAGGTAATGGAAATTTTGGGCCGTGATGAAACCCTGGGCCGCCTTGATGACGCCCTATCGGGAAAAAATAAGCTATAATCATCGTCTGAAAAAAAGGACCGGAAATCGGCGGCCGGCGACCGTTTGGGTTGCCATGACGCCGCCCAATGCGAGGAGAAGGCAGCGATGAAAGATAAATCGGCAAAAGTATCCACCGAGACGTTTACGCTAACCGATAACCGGTCAGGAAAATCCTATGTATTGCCGATTTTAAAAGGCACCCTCGGTCCCGACGTCATCGACGTCCGGAAGCTGTACGCGGAAACCAACTGTTTCACCTATGACCCCGGTTTTACGTCGACGGGGAGTTGTGAATCGAAAATCACCTTCATCGATGGGGAAAAAGGGATCCTGTTTTATCGGGGTTATCCCATCGACGTGCTGGCGGAACAGTCCGACTTCATGGAAGTCTGCTATCTGTTGCTCTACGGCGAGCTGCCGACTCCGGAGCAAAAGAAAAAATTCGAGAAAAGCATCACCTATCACACGATGCTGCACGAACAGCTACTCTACTTTTTCCGGGGATTCCGCCGCGACACCCATCCGATGGCGGTGATGTGCGGTGTTACCGGGGCGCTTTCGGCCTTTT
>PTLK01000283.1 GCA_002938075.1 Alphaproteobacteria bacterium MarineAlpha3_Bin3 | reverse complement strand
CCCGCGACCGGCCACGGCGGGGAAACGGAGTCCATGAAGTCGCCCAGGGCAGTTCGGAACAAGCGTCCGAATCCGATCCACTGGTGCTGCTGGTCAAGGACGAAACCGGCTACCATAACCTCATGAAACTGATGCATCAGGCCTATCTGGATGAAGCCGCCGACCCCCAGGTCCCCATGGCGTTTTTGGAAGAATACGCAGAGGGGTTGATCGCCCTTACCGGCGGACCCCAGGGACCGGTGGGGCGGCAGTTGCTGGATGGCCAGGCCGATGCCGCCCGGGCGATCCTCGCAAAACTCGCCGCCGTCTTTCCCGGCGGGCTTTACGTGGAACTTTTGCGTCACGGGCTGCAAGAGGAAAGGAACACCGAGCCGGCGTTTGTTGATTTAGCTTACGACATGGACCTGCCGCTGGTGGCCACCAACGAAGCCTTCTTTACCGACGCCACCATGCACGAAGCCCACGACGCCCTGATCTGCATCGCCGAGGGGGCCTATCTTTCGGCCGCCGACCGACGCCGGCTGACTCCGGACCACGGCTTCAAATCGGCCAACGAAATGCGGGCGCTTTTCGCCGACCTGCCGGAAGCCGTCGAAAACACCCTGGTCATCGCCAAGCGGACGGCCTTCATGGTCGAGCCCCGGGCGCCCATCCTGCCGCCCTATGATTGCGGCGAAGGCCGGAGCGAGGAAGAGGAATTGAAGGGCCAGGCCGAGGCGGGGCTGGAGGAACGCCTGGAAGCCCGAGTTTTCCAACCCGGCATGACCGAAGACGAGCGCGCCCATGTGGCCGATCCCTACCGCAAGCGCCTCGATTACGAGCTCAAGATCATCGTCGATATGGGCTATCCGGGGTACTTCCTGATCGTTGCCGATTTCATCCATTGGGCGAAGGAGAACGCCATCCCCGTCGGCCCCGGGCGTGGGTCGGGCGCCGGTTCGGTGGTCTCCTGGGCGCTACTGATCACCGATCTCGATCCGTTGCGGTTCGGGCTCCTGTTCGAACGCTTCCTCAATCCGGAACGGGTGTCGATGCCGGATTTCGATATCGACTTCTGCCAGGACCGCCGCGACGAGGTGATCCATTACGTCCAGGAAAAATACGGGCGCGACCACGTGGCCCAGATCATCACCTTCGGAAAGCTGCAGGCCCGGGCCGTGCTCCGCGACGTCGGCCGGGTCCTGGAAATGGCCTACGGCTATGTCGATAAGATCTGCAAGCTGGTGCCGTTCAATCCCGCCAACCCGCCGACCCTGGACGAGGCGCTCAAGGCCGAACCGCAGCTCAGGAAAATGGCCATGGACGACCCGGCGGTCCAAAAGCTGATAGATATAGCCAGGAAACTGGAAGGCCTTTACCGGCATGCCTCGACCCATGCCGCCGGCGTCGTCATCGGCGACAGGCCGCTGGACCATTTGATTCCGCTTTACCGCGACCCGCGCTCGGACATGCCGGTGACCGGGTTTTCCATGAAATACGTCGAAATGGCGGGACTGGTGAAGTTCGATTTCCTAGGACTGAAGACCCTTACCGTGCTAGCACAGGCGGAAAAGATGGTTCGCCAGGCAGGCCACGACCTTGACATCGCCAGCATCCCCCTCGACGACCGCAAGACTTACGAAATGATAGGGCGGGGCGACACCACCGGGGTGTTCCAATTGGAATCGTCGGGCATGCGCGAAAACGTTTTGAAGAAGCTCAAGCCCGATACCTTCGAGGACATCATCGCCGTCGTCGCCCTTTACCGCCCGGGGCCGATGGACAACATCCCCAGCTACATTAAGCGCAAACACGGTAAGGAAGCGCCGGATTACCTCTATCCGACGCTCGAAGGAATCCTCAAGGAAACCTTCGGTATCATGATCTATCAGGAACAGGTGATGCAGATCGCACAGGAGCTGTCGGGGTATTCGCTTGGCGGCGCCGATATCCTGCGTCGGGCCATGGGCAAGAAAATCCGCTCTGAGATGGCGCAACAGCGCCAGACCTTCATCGACGGTGCCGTCAGCAAGGGCGTTCCTGAAGCCAAGGCCAACGATATTTTCGAACAGGTCAGTAAATTCGCCGGTTACGGCTTCAACAAATCCCACGCAGCCGCCTATGCCCTGGTCGCCTACCAGACGGCTTACATGAAGGCCAACCACCCGGTTGAA
>PTLK01000282.1 GCA_002938075.1 Alphaproteobacteria bacterium MarineAlpha3_Bin3 | reverse complement strand
CCTGGACAACCCGTCCGTCGACAGCGACATCGACCTGGTGCCGCACCAGGCCAAGGAACACCCGGTGAAGACGGTGCTGTCCAACTCCTTCGGCTTCGGTGGCACCAATGCGTCGCTTGTTTTCAAGGCCCTGGACTAATACCAAGGATTAATAATAAAGACCCATAGAGATCGTGTCCGCTTTTCGCCGGGCAGGAAGGAAGCCGCGGGCGATGTGGGGCATCGTCAAGGCTTCCTGACGCCCTCCGGCGGGACGCGGACACGACCGGAATGGCGACTTCCCGTTGCTTTCGGACGTCGTTGCCCCCGTCTTACGATGTCCCGCATCGCCGCGCCGGGCGCGCCTAGCCGAAAACCACGGGAAGACGTCTCTATGGGTCTTTATTATTAATCCTTGGTATTTCGGTTAAGCTGGTGGCCCCATGGGCCGGTTCCTGAAAATCCTCACCACTGTCCTTTCCGTGCTGACGGTTGTCGGTGGCGGCGGGGTGTTTTGGGGCTATTCACAGTTCAAGGGTTCGGGGCCTTTGGCCGACGGTGTTACCGTCATCATCAAGCGCGGCTCGGGCGCCAAGGCCATCGCCCGCGACCTGCACCAGGCCGGGGTGCTGTCCGGGCCATGGGTGCTTCGCGTTGCCGCCCGGATGTCAGCCGGCGGTCCCCTGAAGGCCGGCGAATACGCTTTTCCGCCCGCCATATCGCCCGAAGGCGTGCTCCGGACGTTGCAAGGCGGCAAGACCGTGGTCCGCCGGGTGACCTTCGCCGAGGGCCTGACGACGGCGGAAATCCTGTCCCAGTTGGCACTCACCGAAGGCCTGATGGGCATCGTTACGGCGGTCCCGGCGGAGGGCGCGTTGCTGCCCGAGACCTATCATTTCTCCTACGGCGACAAGCGCCAGGCCATCGTCGGGCGGATGTCGGCGTCGTTGCGGGACCAGCTGGCGGACCTGTGGGCGAAACGGGCCCCGGGGCTGCCCCTGGACTCACCCCGCGATGCCCTGATCCTGGCCTCCATCGTCGAGAAAGAAACCGCCAGGCCGGCGGAAAGGCCGCGCATCGCCCAGGTTTTCCTCAATCGGCTGGCCAAGGGCATGCGGCTGCAATCGGATCCGACGGTGGTCTACGGGCTGACGAAAAGACAGCGGCCCTTGAGCCGTCCGTTGACCATCGCCGACCTGAAGGTGCCGTCGCCTTTCAACACTTACCTGATCGGGGGCCTGCCGCCGTCGCCGATCTGCAACCCGGGCAGCGCGTCCCTGGAATCGGTGTTGCGGCCGGCCCAGAGCGAGGAATTGTATTTCGTCGCCGACGGCACCGGCGGCCACGTATTCGCCAAGACGCTGAAAGAGCACAACCTGAACGTCGCCAAGTGGCGGAAAATCCGGACCGAGCGCAAAAACGACCGCAAAAAAAGCCAATAAAACGGCCCTTCAGTCCTTTTTCGGTGCCCGTGTCAAAAGCGGATCGGTCCACGCTGGCGGCAGGACAGCCAACAATAACGCCGCCAGATGCATCGGCCACGGAAAGACGATCCTTGCCTTGTTGCGTTCCAGCCCCCGGCGGATGATCCCGGCCGCCTTGTCGGCGTCGATGATGAGGGGCATAGGGTAAGGGTTGTTATCGGTCATGCGGGTGCGAACGAACCCGGGACAGACAACCGAGACCTTGATCCCGTCGGCGGCCAGCCAGCCGCGCAGCGCCTCGCCATAGGCCTTGACCGCCGCCTTGCTGGCTGAATAGGCGGGGGTTCCGGGCATGCCGCGAAAGCCGGCGATGGAACTGACGATGGCGATCTGGCCGCGGCCGCGACCGCGCATCGCCGTGATTGCCGGCCACACCGTATTCAGGACCCCGGCCAGATTGACGGCGAAGATGTCGCGGGCCTGGGATTCGCTTTCGCCCTGGCCGCCGGTGCCGGCGGAGGTGCCGGCGTTGGCGATCACCAGATCGAGGGGATTTAAAGCGTCGACGCTTTCGATCCAACGCGCCATGGCGTCGCGCTCAGCCACGTCCACGGTTTCGGCGTTCACCTGCGAGCCGAACTTGCGGCACGTCTTGGCGACCGTTTCCAAGTGCTCCGCGTCGCGTCCGGAAAGGGCCAGGAACCGCCCCGGCCCGGCGTAATCACGGGCCAGGGCCTCGCCGATGCCGCTCC
>PTLK01000281.1 GCA_002938075.1 Alphaproteobacteria bacterium MarineAlpha3_Bin3 | reverse complement strand
AGGCCTGCTGGCCGCCATGGTGGCCGATACGGCGCCAGCGAAAATCCGTGGCACCGCCTTCGGTATCTTCAACATGGCGACGGGATTGGCGCTGTTGGGCGGCAACGTGGCCGCCGGATGGCTCTGGGATACCTTTGGGTCGTCCGGCACCTTCCTTATGGGCGCGGGCATCACGTCGGTTGCCCTGGCCGGTTTAGTCGCCTTGCGGAGCGGCGGCCGTTCTCTTCGCCACGAGGATGAGGGATGAGGCGTAAACCCGAAATCCTCTAATCCCCGGGTGTTACCGGGTGCGGCCCGGGCTCGCCATCGTCGCGGTCGCTGGTCCCCAAATCGTTGACGGCGCAGATGCGCTGCTTGACGCCGGGGATTTCCGCCGTCTCGTCGAGACCGTGCTCGTAGGCGACGATCTGAAGGCGGCCTTGCAGCAGGTCCAGGAGCTCGCCGCACCTAAGCAGGTGGTCGGGGTTGCGCGGGCGCTGGAAGCGTTCGTTGCCGCTGGCGAAGGTCTCGTAGATCAGCACCCCGCCGGGCGCCAGGGCGGCGACGATGTCCTCCATCAGCGCCCGGTGCAGGTAATTGACGACGACGATGCCGGCAAACGTCCGTCCCGCCAACGGCCTGCCCGGAGCAAAAACGGAGGCCCCGCCTTCCAGGTCGGCCTCGATGACTTCGGCCCTGGGCTCGCCGGCCAGGTCGGCGAGGGGGGCGATATCCCGGTCGACCAGCACCACCGAAAAGCCGAGGCCCAAAAGATAGCGCCCGTGGCGCCCGCCGCCGGCGGCCAGGTCCAGCACCGCGCCCCCGTTATCGCCCTCGTTGTCGTCCCCGGGCGTGATCAGGGGCGCGAATCGCCTGACCCAGGGCGAGGGCTCGGTGATGCGGAGATGGCGGCTCCGGAGGTCCGGATGGTGAGCGTTTTGCATTTGTTAACCGTTTTAGGCTATGTCTTTCGTCAATAATAACAGTACAATATTAAGCGTTAACTTTCCCGGTAAGGATTCCTGTTTACCATGATTCTGTATCAGTTGCTTTGCCACAAGGGCCATGATTTCGAGGCTTGGTTCTGTGACAGCGGCACCTACGACCAACAGGTGGTGGCCGGCGACGTGGCGTGCCCGTTTTGCGGCACCTCGGTGGTGACCAAGGCTCCGATGGCGCCGCATGTCGCCACCGGGCGCGGCAAGGGCCGGAAGCGCTCGGGCGCCGAGAAACGGGCGCAGCAAGTGGCGGAGAATATCCTCGATGCCGTCGACGGGAACAGCCGCGAGATCGAGGAAAACTGCGAATTCGTCGGCGACGAATTCGCCGAGGAAGCCAAGCGCATCCATTACGGCGAGTCCGAAGAGCGGGGAATCTACGGCGGAGCTACCGACGAGGAAGCCGAAGAGCTGGACGACGAAGGCATCGAGTATATTCGCTTTCCGTTCATCCGCCGCCGCGACGGCTGACTTTCGGCCGGCCCGGTGACGGTGAGGCCCGCCTTGAGGCGGTTTTTTTATGGCTTTTGGGGAACTTGCACCCCGATTGATGGCACGATTATTCGTCCAGTTTTGCGTCAATAACGTTGGGGCTTTCCGGGTCCGGGGTTGTCGTATAGCTGGGGTCGGGTTCGCCGCCGGGATCGGGGGCAGGGCTGTCATCCTCATCGGTACCCTTGGCTCCTCTGCCCTTGGCGCCGCCCTCGCCGCCTTCGCCCGGCGGCAGAATTTCGTCCAGGACGTCCTCCATCTCTTCGTCGTCGAGCAGGCCCAGGGCGCCTTCGCCACCCTCACCTTCGCCTCCTTCGCCACCCCCACCTTCGAGGGTCTCTACCTTGCCGATTGCTTCCGCCATGCTGTCCTCCGAAACGCCTCATTCCAGAAGCGTTCTTTCCGTCCGGCCGTTGGATATAGGGCCATGGGATAAAGGAATTGCGCGGTTAACGGCCCGCGGCTTTGCTGACTTTAATATAGTTCAAAAGGAATATCGGGGAAGTGATTCCCGTCACAGGGCGTCCGTTTGCGTCCGTATGCGTCCGGGCGCCTATGGCCGGGTTTCCGCCGATTCCATCAACGCTTGACCGCGAACGCCAGGTAATTGACAGCGAGGTCGCCCGAAAGCCGCCATTCGTCGCCGATCGGGTCGTAGGACATTCCCTTGAGCTCGGTGATGTCGGCG
>PTLK01000280.1 GCA_002938075.1 Alphaproteobacteria bacterium MarineAlpha3_Bin3 | reverse complement strand
GCATCCATTCCGGCGATTCCGCCTGTTCGTTGCCGCCCTATTCCCTCGCGGCGGAGGTGATCGCCGAGATGGAGCGCCAGACGACGATCCTGGCAGGCGTCCTGAACGTGGTCGGGCTGATGAACGTGCAGTACGCGATCAAGGGCGAGGATATCTATATCCTCGAGGTCAACCCGCGGGCCAGCCGCACCGTCCCCTTCGTCGCCAAGGCGACTGGCGTGCCGGTGGCCAAGATTGCGGCCCGGGTGATGGCGGGCGAGACGCTGAAGTCCTTCGGCCTGCCTCCGTCTTTTACCCCGGCGTCTTCATCAAAGGCGGCGACCGAGAGCGGCCACGTGGCGGTCAAGGAGGCGGTGTTCCCGTTCGCCCGTTTCCCTGGCGTCGATATCCTCCTCGGCCCGGAAATGAAGTCCACCGGCGAGGTCATGGGCATCGACGCCGATTTTGGGCGTGCCTTCGCCAAGTCTCAGTTGAGCGCCGGCAACGAGTTGCCGATGGAGGGCACGATCTTCATCTCGGTAAAGGACCGCGACAAGGTTGCGGCGGTGGCGCTTGCCAAGAGTCTTGCCGGGCTTGGCTTCGGCCTACTGGCCACCGGCGGCACCCAGGCCTTCCTGGCCGGCAAAGGGCTGCAAGTTAAACGGGTCAATAAGGTGCTCGAAGGCACGCCGCACTGCGTCGATGCCATCATCGAGGGCGGCGTGCAGCTGGTCATCAACACCACCGAGGGCGCCCAGGCCATCGCCGACTCATATTCCATCCGGCGCTCGGCGCTGATCCACAACATCCCGCACTATACCACCATGGCCGGCGCCCAGGCGGCGCTGCGCGCCATCGAGGCGATGGCCCAGGGCAGCCTTGAAGTGGCGCCTTTGCAGGCTTATTTTGAAAAATCGTTCTAAATTGACACGGTTTTCCAGGGACGCTTGTTGATGGAAAAAGTACCAATGACGGCGCAGGGGCTGGCCGTCCTGGAGGAAGAGCTCAAGCGGCTGAAAGAGGAGCGCCCGCTGATCTCCAAGGCCATCGGCGTCGCCCGCGAACACGGCGACTTGTCGGAAAACGCCGAATACCACGCCGCCAAGGAACGCCAAGGGCTCGTCGAGGCGCGGCTGAAGGATATCGAAGGCATCATCAGCCACGCCCTGGTCATCGACCCATCGACCCTGTCGGGCGACACGGTCAAATTCGGGGCGACGGTGATGGTCATCGATGAGGACACCGACGAGGAAAGCACGTATAAGATCATCGGCAGCCACGAGGCCGACGCGAAAAGCGGCTCGCTTTCCATCACCTCGCCGCTGGCCAGGGCGCTGATCGGCAAGACCATCGGCGATTCGGTCGAGGTCACCACGCCCAAGGGCAACAAATTCTACGAAATCGCCAACGTGCGGTTTAAGTAGGGGCATCCCTCCATGACCGCCTGGTTGAGGCTCCCGATCTTTGTCGCGGCCTTCGTCCCGGCCCTCGTTCTGGCCGGGTTTTGGGGGCAGTCGGTTGTCCGCGCCGCCGCCCTGGCTCCGGACGCCAAATGCCAAAAGCTCCAGGTCAAATCGAAAATGGTCTACGGGCGCGAAAAGGTCTGCTATGACCTGGAAAAGCAGACGAATTTCCGCTCCGCCGGGTGGCCGCTGGGCTGGTACTACGCCACCGACGAAGTCGGTTACCGGATGCAAATCCAGGGCGGCTGCCTGAAAAGCCTCAACATCACGGTCAAGGTGTTCCCGGTGATCCAGCTCCGGGGCATCTACAAGAAGAAAACGAAAAAATGCGCCCGCAAAAGCATCCTCGAACACGAACGCCGCCACAGCGCCGTCGCCAAGCGGGAATTCAAGAAACTAGCCAACGACATTAAAAAAAATTGCCATCAGGCTGTTCCCCGATAAAAGCGCACCCGACGTCAATACTGTGGCCGCTGCCCTCAACGGCGAGCTCGACTAGGGCCTCTACAAGCGTTTCCGGAAAAAGTACAACGCCGCCCAGGACGGGTTTCACGACGACTTGAAGCAGGCCAGGATCATCCGCAAGAAATGCAGATTGGTGAAACGCAAGCGCTAGACGTTCGGAAATCCGGTTAATCCGTTCCGCCGTCCGCGTCTTCGGAATTCCCGGTATCGATGGGCACGCCCGGCTCCGACTTGGCGGCGCGGATGGACAGCGCCGACTTG
>PTLK01000028.1 GCA_002938075.1 Alphaproteobacteria bacterium MarineAlpha3_Bin3 | reverse complement strand
CATCACCCCCTTGGGGCGGCCCGTGGTGCCGGACGTATAGAGCATGATGGCGATGTCGGCGCCCGTCGATTGGGCGACGCTGTCCTCGTAAAAATCGGGGTTTTCCCTGTCGAAGGCGCGGCCCCGCTCCTCGATGTCGGCCAACAGGTCGAGGAACGGCTGGTCATAGTTACGCATGCCGCGAGGGAACTTGTAGACGATATGCTCTAGGTCCGGGGCCCGGTCCCTGATTTCCAGAAGTTTGTCGACCTGTTCCTGGTTTTCGACAATGGCGAACTTGGCTTCCGCGTGTTCGTAGATGTACTGCATCTCGTCGGGGACGGAATCCTGATACACCGGCACCGGGATGGCGCCCAACGCCTGCACCGCCGTCATCGACCAATAGAGATGCGGACGGTTGTCGCCGCAGATAGTTACCTTGTCGCCGCGCTTCACCCCCAGCGCCGCCAGCCCGCAGGCAATCGCCCGCACCTCCTCGGCGACCTGGCCCCAGGTCCACGACAGCCAGATGCCGAAATCCTTTTCGCGGCTGGCCGGCTTGTCGCCGCGGACGCGGGCATTTTCGGCCAGCAGCTTCGGAAACGTGTCAAGATTACCGGAAATCGGCGTATCGCCGGTCATGTAAGGTCTCTCCCAAGGACGTCCCCCGGGGACGCCAGTATTTATTATTTGCCGTTTGTTATTGGACGCAACCGGGCCAAGGCGTTCTAAACAGGCCCGGTTTCCCAGCGTCGGCGCCCATAAAAAGCCACATCCTTGGGCGGTTCTCAAGGCGAAAAACACCCTCGGGACCAATTCACGTCAATGTGACCCTTGGGCCCCGGGTTTTTCGGGATGTCCAACCCCCGGCACCTCCCTGGCACCCCCCCCGAGCCGGAATTCCGGTTTGGTGCCAGTCTTTTGGTATTGAAATTGGGAAAGGGCGAGAAAAATCGCAAGTGGCCCAGGTTGAAAGTGTAGAAATGGATGATGAGCGCAAAAGGAAAGCTGCTGTTGATTGTCGGGCCCAGCGGGGCCGGAAAGGACATCCTTATCGACGGGCTTAGGAGCGCCATCAGGGAGGATGACGGGTTCGTTTTTCCGGTTCGCTTTCCATTGGCACGCCCACGACTTGTCTTACGCTATCCCCCCATAGGTCGACGATGACCTGGAAAAGGGCCGGGTTGTCGTCATCAACGTTTCCCGCGCCATTATCGAAGAAGCCCGACGCCGCTATCCTCAAACACGTGTCATCAACGTCACCATCAAACCGGAAATTCTGGAACAACGCCTGCGGGATCGCGGTCGCGAGAGCGAGGCCGAAATCCAGGAACGGATAGAACGCTCGCAAATGTTCGACCTCGATGGGGAGAACATGACCGAGTTTGCGAACAACCTGTCGATTGAGGAGGGCCGCGAAGAATTTGTTTCCCTGGTTCGCGAGATAGCGCCAAGGGAATGAAAATGGGTGCCGGCCTCCTACACGGTCCGAAGACCACCCCGCCAAACCGATCTCACCACGGGCCCGTGGTCGGTCCTGCGAACCTGGACCAGGTCGGCGCGCCGCCCTTGCTCTATGCATCCCCGGTCGTCGAAACCGATCGCTTCGGCTGGATGGGTCGCAACCATGGCCACGGTATCCGAAAGGGGTAACCCCAGCCGGTCATGGAGCATGAACATGGCGAGGATCATGCTCGAAGGGGCGTAGTCGGAGGAAAGGATATCAAGCAGCCCTTCTTCGGCAAGCCGTTCGGCTGAAACGTTGCCGGCGTGGGACCCCCCCAGCACAACATTGGGAGCACCCATGATGATCCGCATTCCCTGGTCGTGGGCGTGACGCGCGGCGGCCTCGCTGGTCGGGAACTCGGAAATTCCTACCCCCCCCGCCGCCGCCTCCTCGACATGGACCTTTGTCGTGTCGTCGTGGCTGGCGGTCGGAAGGGCGTGTTCGGCAACGATGCGGTGAATCTCGCGCCGGTTCGGGTCCGCCCACTTTGCCTGTTCGTGCTGGCGAAACTCTATCAGTTCGTCGATCTCCGCGTCGTCCAGGTGCAGTCTGCGCCGGCTGCGCACGCGGTATTTTTCAAGATCGGTCCATTGCCGTTGGCCCGGCGTGTGATCCATGATCGAAACCAGGCGGACCAGGGGATTCTGGATATGCCGGGACAGAAGCTCGATGACGTCCTTGGCGCTAACTTCGCACCTCAGGTGAATGAAATGCTCGGCCCGGCACATGCCGGCGGATTGCACCTTTTCGATGGCCTCGACGGAGATACCATGGATTTCCTGGCGAAAGGAATTGCGCTCCACATCACCAATGGCCACGGCGTTCAACACGGTGGTGATGCCGGCGGCCGCCAGTTCCGCATCATGGGCAATGACCCCCGCCGCGGTCGGCCACCGCACCGCGGGCCGGGGCGACAAATGCCGTTCCAGGTTGTCCGTGTGCAGTTCGACCAGGCCGGGGATAAGGAAGTCCCCGTCGAGGTCGACGGCGCCCGAAACCGCCGAGGGTCCCTCGGAAATGTCGGCAAGGACGCCGTCGCGGATGACCACGGTGGTGTCAATGACTTCGTCTCGAAGCACGATCCGGCCGTTGGTCAGGACGGTTTGGCCGGTCATCACGCGACTTCCGAATAAGGCATCTCGAAGTGGCGCGACCCGATCGCCTTGCGCACGCCTGGGTCATGGAAGATGCCGACCAGCGCCGCGCCGCGGTCGCGCGCCTCGAAGATAAGGCCGAGAACAGCCTCCTGGTTTTCTTCGTCGAGGGAAGCGGTGGGTTCATCGAGAAGCAAGATCGGGTAATCGAAGATAAAGCCGCGGGCGATATTGACCCGCTGCTGTTCGCCGCCCGAGAAGGTGGCCGGCGCCACGTGCCAGAGATGTTCGGGCACGTTCAGGCGGGTCAAGAGATCACGCGCCTTGTCTTTTGCTTCCTCCGCCTCGACGCCAATGGCGCGCAGCGGCTCGCTGACGACGTCGAGCGTCGGAACGCGGGGAATGACGCGCAGAAACTGGCTCACGTAGCCCATCGTTGTCTTGCGCACGCGCAGGATCGCTTGCGGGGGCGCCGTGACGATGTCGATCCATTTACCTTCGTGCCGGATTTTGATCGAACCCGCCGTCGGCTTGTAATTCCCGTAGATCGACCTGAGCAGCGTGCTCTTGCCGCTGCCCGAGGGCCCGAACAAGACGACGCATTCGCCGCCTTGAACCCGAAGCTCGATGCCGTTGAATACCGGCAGTTCAATGCCGCCCTGATTGTGTAACCTGAAGGTCTTCGCAAGGTCGGCAGCTTCGATCATTTTTTCCCGTGACATGGCGGTTTCCAGTCTATGGCGTAAGGATCGCCGAGACCAATAATTGAGTGTGCGGATGATGGGGATCGTCCAGCACTTGGTCCGTCAGCCCGGATTCAACGACCCGGCCCCCTTGCATGACCATCAGCCGATGCCCGAGAAGGCGCGCAACGGCAAGATCGTGGGTGACGATGATGGCGGCGATGTCGAGTTCGGTAACCAGCCCGCGCAGGAGATCCAGCAGGCGCGCCTGAACCGAAACATCAAGACCGCCCGTCGGTTCATCCATGAACACGAGGCGCGGTTTGGTGACCAGGTTGCGGGCGATCTGCAGGCGTTGCTGCATTCCGCCGGAGAACGTCGAAGGGGGGTCGTCGATGCGATCCTCGTCGATTTCAATATTGCGGAGCCAGGTTGCGGCCTCGCTGCGGATGTTGCCGTAATGGCGCGCGCCCACGGCCATCAGCCGTTCGCCGATATTGGCCCCGGCGCTTACCCTCATGCGCAGCCCGTCACGGGGGTTCTGGTAGACAATTCCCCAATCGGTCCTGGAAAGAAACCGCCGCTTGGCCTCCGACAGGGTCGTTATCTCGACGGTGCCTTCATGGCGGGTTTCATACTTGATGCTCCCCGAGGTCGGCTCGAGCCCACCGTTGAGGCAATTCAGCAGCGTCGTCTTGCCGGAGCCCGATTCGCCCACGACGCACAGCACCTCTCCGGGCCAGAGGTCGAAACCGACGTCCCGGCAGCCGACCAGACGGCCATAGAACTTGGTCATGCCCTGAACGCTCAATAACGGAGGCCCGAGATCCATCATCCCGGAAGTCCCTTGCCGGCGCCGCCGTTATCATCACCGGGGGCATCCTCCCCGGGCTCCCCGGGCCCGGCATGTCCATCGTCGCGCCGCCGCCGACAGTGATCGGTGTCGGAACAGACGAACATCCGCGTGCCCTCGTCATCGGTGATCACTTCGTCAAGATAGCTTTCCGTGTCGCCACACATCGCGCAACACTGATCCCACGTTTCAATGGAAAAGGGGTGGTCCTCGAAATCGAGACTCTTCACTTCCGTATAGGGGGGAATGGCGTAAATCCGCTTCTCCCGGCCGGCGCCGAAGATCTGCAATGCCGGAATCCGGTCGATTTTCGGATTGTCGAATTTCGGGATCGGCGACGTCGCCATCACATGCCGGCGGTTGACCAGGGCCGGGTAATTGTAGGCAGTGGCGATATGGCCGTAATGCGCAATGTCTTCGTAAAGCTTCACATGCATGACCCCATATTCTTCGAGGGCGTGCATCTTCCGGGTTTCGGTTTCCCGCGGTTCCAGCCACCTGAGCGGCTCGGGGATGGGCACCTGGTAAACCAGAATCTGGTCTTCGTGCAGCGGCGTCTCGGGAACCCGGTGACGGGTCTGAATAATCGTCGCCTCGGTTGTCCGCTCCGTGGTGCTGATATTGGCGGTGCGGGAAAAGAACCGGCGGATGCTGACGGCGTTGGTGGTGTCGTCGGCGCCCTGGTCGATGACCTTGAGAACGTCGTCCGGGCCGAGAATGCTTGCCGTCACCTGAATCCCGCCGGTTCCCCAACCGTAGGGCAGCGGCATTTCCCGGCTGCCGAAGGGAACCTGGTAACCCGGTATGGCGATCGCCTTGAGGATAATCCGCCGGATCGAGCGTTTGGTCCCCTCGTCCAGGTAGGCAAAATTATATCCTCGGACTTGGGTTCCATCGCCCATGAGCCTATTCCCCGGCCTCGGCCCGTTCCGCCGCCGGCTCGGACCCGGACCCGGGGTCATCGTGCTCCTGGCGCAGCTTGCGGATCAGGGTCAGCTCGGCCTGGAAGTCGACGTAATGGGGAAGCTTCAGGTGTTCGACGAAACCCGACGATTCGACGTTGTCGCTGTGGTAGAGCACGAATTCCTCGTCCTGGGCCGGCGCCTTCGGCTCCTCGCCCAGTTCCTTGGTCCGCAGCGCCCGGTCGACGAGCGCCATCGCCATCGCCTTGCGCTCGCAATGCCCGAACGCCAGCCCGTATCCGCGGGTGAATTTTGGCGGCTGTTCCTTTGAGCCCTTGAACTGGGTGATCATCTCGCACTCGGTCACCGTGATCTCGCCGAGTGGGACCGGGAAATCGAGTTCCTCGGGAACGATCTCGACGTCGACTTCCCCGAGGCGGATTTCGCCGGCGAAAGGGTGATTGTTGCCGAAGCCGCGCTGAGTCGAATAGCCGAGCGCCAGGAGGAATCCTTCGTCCCCGCGCGCTAGATTCTGCAGGCGAAGGTCCCGCCCGGCGGGGAACGTTAAGGGTTCCCGCGTCAGATCGCCGACCTCTTCTTCACCGGCTTCATCCCCGGCGCCGGCTTCGAAGGTTTCGATCAAACCGTCACGGTCGAGCAGGTCGAGGACCTTAGGGATGGGGCCCTCGGCGTCCCTAGACTTTTGATCCCCGGCATCGGAAGGGTCTGTTTCGCCGCTGGGTTCATTGGCGGCCTTCTCCGCCATCAAACCGAAGTCGAGAAGGCGGTGGGTGTAATCGTACGTGGGACCGAGAATCTGGCCGCCCGGCAAGTCCTTGAACGTCGCCGAAATACGCCGCCTGATGCGCATCTCGCCGGTGTTGAGGGTCCGCGATACCGCGAGGCGCGGCAACGTCGCGCGAAAGGCGCGGAGCAGGAAAATCGCTTCGACAAGGTCGCCCTGGGCCTGCTTGACGGCGAGCGCCGCCAGCTCCGGGTCATAGACCGAGCCCTCGGTCATCACGCGGTCGACGGCGCGGCCCAGTTGTTCGGAGATCTGCCCGACGCCGATCTCGGGCAATTCGAGATCGCCGCGGCGGTCCTCTTCCAGAATCTCATGGGCGTTGTCGATGGCCTTTTCGCCACCCTTCACCGCGACGTACATTATGTTGGCTCCTTGCTGGCTTCGCGGACCGACCTCGGCAGTCCGAGAACGTCCTCCCCGCTGACCAGGAACAAGTCGACGCCACGCGGATATTTGCCCTGGTTCGCCGTCCACCGGGACCAGAACCCCGCCACCAACCCCTGTACCGAAATTTCCCTTGGTTCCTTGATTCCCGGGCCGTCGATGATTTTGGCCTGGCCGGTTCCGAACCCTTCGACCTGAACGATGACGGTCGCCGAACGGTCCGGATATTCGTCGGTCCCCGGATTGAATCCGTCGAAGGCGGAAGCGCCGGAACGGCCGTCGATCAAGGCGAAAACCGCTTCCTGGCGCTGCTTGGCGGCAGGGGCGCCGGTATGGAAACGGAGGTAATCGGAAATGCCCGATGGACAAAGATCGCCGTCAATCCAGACCGCCGTTTCCCTGTCGGCGAGCGCCATCAGGGTCGCCGCCGAAGCCGGCATGACGCCCTCGAATGCCGGCAGATCGATGCCGTCGATGGTGACCACCGTGCCGGGCAGACTCATCGTCCGCATGAGACGGCGGAAAATCCGCTGAGTGTCGAACACGGGATTCTTGAAACCGGGCAAACCGGGAAGAGAAGCCCTTGGAGCGGAATTTGTCGATGCCGTGCCGGCCATCAAAAGCTGTCTCCCCTGACCATGGTGAAAAATTCGACACGGGTCCTGGCCGCCTTCGACCGTGTTTTAGTTTGCCGTTGGTCCTGGGCCCGCTTCAACGGCTCAATGACGCTGTTGGCAGTCCATTCGCCATCAGGGCCCTGCATCATCGCATCGAAGACGGCAACAAGCTCAGCCTGGCGGAGGTCGCGGCCCTTGACGTAGCCGACACCGACCGCCTCTCCGCTGAGGGACACCACGCAGCGCGACACTGTCATTTCGCCCAGATTGAATTGCGGGCCCTTGCCGCCGGCCCGCGCCCGGACCATGGCCAGCCCGGTTTCCGGCTGGCGCAGATGCTCGTAGGGGGGTTTCCTTGGAACCGTTTGCCACAGTTGTTCCAGGTCGCCTAATGGCGTTTTCGCCAGAACTCCCAGCCATTCGCGACGATCCGCGACCTGTTTGGGATAGGGCCTGTTTCCGGCATCGTCGCTCATTCCGCCTGCCTCCGGCTCATGTATTAATATGTCTAGACATCTATACATATTAATGGCATACGATGGCAAGCCGGTAAACCGATTTCTTTCTATCAGGAGGATCGGCGATGGAACTCAACCGCGGCAGCGCAATCCCGCTCTGGTACCAGATCGCGGAAATCCTTGGTCAGGAGATATCGAGTGACGTTCACTGCGCCGGCCGGCAATTCCCAACGGAAAGCCTGCTGACGGGACGCTTCGGCGTCAATCGGCATACCGTAAGGCGGGCCGTCGCCTCGCTTGCCGATCAGGGTCTGGTCAGAGTCGAGAAAGGGCGCGGCACCTTTGTCGAAGACCATGTCATCGACTACCGGATCGGCAAGCGAACCCGTTTCAGCGCCAATCTCCTGCTCGGCGACGTCGAACCGGGACACCGGCTCATCGGGGCCACGGAATTGCCGGCCACGGAAACCGTTTCGGCGGCACTCGGAATTGCCCGCGGCGATCCCGTCACCTTGCTCGAAACCGTCGGCGAGGCGAACGGGCATCCGATCAGCGTCGCCGCCAACTACTTTCCGAGCCGGAGGTTCCCGGGACTCGCCGATCTCTATGAACGGGTTCTGTCGATCACCAAGGCTCTCGAATCCTATGGCATCGATGATTACACGCGCCAAAGCACAAAGGTCATGACAACCATTGCAACGCCCGAGGACACTCAGTTGCTCAAGCAACGCAAGAACATGCCGGTGCTGGTTGTCGAAAGCGTTGATGTCGATCCCGACGGCCTGGCGATCAGTTACCACGTCGTAAGATTTGCCGGTGAACGGGTGCAACTGACACTCGAGCCCTAAAAGCCAACCCCTTGTAGAATCACGAAAAAGCCCCTTGTCATCGGGTTTCGGTCCGCCAAATATGGACAAAGGGGGGTAAAGTATGGTGAGTCCATGAACGCCCCCGTAACCTCCAACCTCCCAGAGGAGCCAAGCCTTGTCTATCACTGGTCAGGACACCCTTAAAACCCGCCGCACGCTCAGCGTCGGCGGCAAGGAATACGATTATTTCAGCCTCGATGCTGCCGAGGCCGCGGGCCTCGGCGATGTGTCGCGCCTGCCCGGATCGCTGAAGGTCTTGTTAGAGAACCTTCTCCGCTACGAGAACGGGCGCGCGGTCACCGTAGAGGACGCCAAGGCGCTGGCCGGATGGCTGGACAAACGCACGTCGAACCACGAAATCGCCTTCCACCCGGCCCGGGTGCTGATGCAGGACTTCACCGGCGTACCCTCGGTGGTCGACCTGGCCGCCATGCGCCAGGCCATGGCCGACATGGGCGGGAATCCGGAAAAGATCAATCCGGTTTCGACCTGCAACCTGGTGATCGATCATTCGGTGATGATCGATTTCGCCGGCACGCCGGACGCCATCGAAAAGAACATCGAGCGCGAGTTCGAACGCAACGGCGAGCGCTATACGTTTTTGAAGTGGGGACAGTCGGCGTTTACCAATTTTACCGTGGTGCCGCCGGGCACCGGCATCGTCCATCAGGTGAACCTGGAATACCTGGCCAAGACCGTGTGGACCGAGGAAGAAGACGGGCGCACCATCGCCATGCCCGATACCGTCGTCGGCACCGATAGCCACACCACCATGGTCAACGGGCTGTCGGTCCTGGGATGGGGCGTCGGCGGTATCGAGGCCGAGGCGGCGATGCTGGGACAGCCGGTGACCATGGTCATCCCCGAGGTCGTCGGCTTCAAGGTCACCGGCCGGCTGCCCGAGGGCGCCCTGGCCACGGACCTGGTGCTGCGCGTCGTCGAGATGCTGCGCCAGAAGGGCGTGGTCGGCAAGTTCGTCGAATTCTTCGGCCCCGGCCTCGACGAGCTGTCGCTGGCCGACCAGGCGACCCTGGCCAACATGGCGCCCGAATACGGCGCCACCTGCGGCTTTTTTCCGATCGACGACGATACGCTGAAGTATTTGAAGCTGACCGGCCGCGATGAGGACCAGATCGCCCTCGTCGAAGCCTACGCCAGGGCCCAAGGCTTCTGGCGCGACGCCGATACCCCGGACCCCGAATTCACCGATACCCTGGAACTCGATATCTCGACCGTCAAGCCGGCCATTGCCGGGCCGAAACGGCCTCAGGACCTGATCAACCTGACGAATTCGAGCTCCGCCTTCGCCGACGCCCTGAAAAACCTGGCCGGGCGGGACGGCAAACCCATCCCCAACGCCGCCACCAACATGGCGTTGGAGGGCGGCGGCTCGGTCCCGGCCATGCACAAGACCGCGCACGCGTGGCCGATCCGCGAGGCCAAGGTCGAGGGGGCCAGCTACACGCTCTCCGACGGCGACGTGGTCATCGCCGCTATCACGTCGTGCACCAACACGTCGAACCCTTCGGTGATGGTGGCCGCCGGGTTGCTGGCCCGGAACGCGGTGGCCGAGGGACTCCGGAGCAAACCCTGGGTCAAGACGTCGCTGGCCCCGGGATCGAAAGTCGTCGCCGATTACCTTGAAAAGGCGGACCTTCAGGACGACCTCGACGGGCTCGGGTTCTTTGTCTCCGCCTTCGGCTGCACCAGCTGCATAGGCAACTCCGGCCCGTTGGATGGGCCGATCGCCAAGGCCATCGAAGAGGGCGACCTGGTGGCGACGGCGGTATTGTCGGGCAACCGCAACTTCGAGGGCCGCATCAACCCCCATGTGCGCGCCAACTACCTGGCCTCGCCGCCGCTGGTAGTCGCCTATGCGCTGGCCGGGTCGATGACCCGGGACCTTTACAACGACCCCCTGGGCAAGGGCGACGACGGCGAGCCGGTATACCTGAAGGACATCTGGCCGACCAACAAGGAAATCGCCGACACGGTTTCGGAATGCCTCGACCAGGAGATGTTCGAGACCCGTTATGCCAACGTCTACGAAGGGACCGAGCAATGGAAGGCCATCGGTTCCGGCGGCGGCGGCATCTTCGGTTGGCCGGAATCCACCTACATCAAGCATCCGCCTTATTTCGAGGACATGAAACCCGAACCCTTGCCACCCCAGGACATCATCGGCGCCCGGCCGTTGCTGATTTTGGGGGACTCGGTGACCACCGACCACATCAGCCCCGCAGGCGCCATCCCCAAGGACGGCCCGGCCGGCGAATACCTGCTTGGATACCAGGTCCGGCCCGAGGATTTCAATTCCTTCGGGTCGCGGCGCGGCAACCACGAGGTGATGATGCGCGGCACTTTCGCCAACATCCGCATCAGGAACGAAATGGTGGCCGACACCGAAGGCGGCTATTCGAGGCATTACCCGTCCGGCGACGAGGGCACGGTGTACGAGATCGCCATGCGCTACAAGGACGAAGGCGTGCCGCTGGTGGTCGTCGGCGGCAAGGAATACGGCAACGGGTCATCGCGCGACTGGGCGGCCAAGGGGACCCTGCTGCTCGGCGTCAAGGCGGTGATCGTCGAAAGCTTCGAGCGCATCCACCGCTCCAACCTGATTGGCATGGGCCTCATGCCGTTGCAGTTCAAGGACGGCCAGACCCGCAAGACGCTGAAACTCGACGGCACCGAGACCTGGGACATCACCGGCCTCGAGGACGGGATTACCCAGGGCATGGACGTCAAGGCCACTATCACCCGTGCCGACGGTGTGAGCGAAGACTTAACCCTGCTGTGCCGCATCGATACCCTCGACGAGGTCGATTACTACCTGCACGGCGGCATCCTGCATTACGTGCTGCGCCGGATGATGGCTGAGGGGGACTAAGCCCCCCCACCTTCACAAACCTGTGAATCGCCCAACCTCACTCTGATGTGATTGGCCGTTATCGGGTATTTCCCTTAGGTTCGGGGGATGAAAAGTTTCTTCACCGCCTTCGCCTTGGCGGCCGCCCTGGCCGTCTCCATTCAGACCGTTGCCGCCGCAACCGAGAAAAACCTGACCGTGGTCGAGCTCTATACCTCGCAGGGCTGCTCGTCGTGCCCACCGGCCGACGCCTTCCTCGGTGAGCTGGCCAAGCGCGACGACCTGCTGGCGCTGTCGATCCACGTCGATTACTGGGATTACATCGGCTGGAAGGACCGCTTCGCCAGCCCCGATAACACCAAGCGCCAGCGCGCCTACGCTCCCAAGCTCGGCATGCGCTACGTCTACACCCCGCAAATGATCGTCCAGGGCGCCAATCACGCTACCGGGTCGGACCGCGACAAAATCCTGGCGTTGATCGCCAAGGCGCAAAAATCAAAACGGGTGGCGGTGACCATCAACCGCGCCGAGGACGGGGTCCGGGTCACGGTAGCGGGCGCCGATACCACGGAAGAGGCCGCCGTGTGGCTGGCGGTTTTCGACAACAGGCACGATACTGACATCAAGCGCGGCGAAAACGGCGGCCGCATGCTCAGCTACTACAACGTCGTCCGGGGCATGAAACGGATCGGCACCTGGAAGGGGCGGCCTTTGGACATCCCGACTGGAAACGCCGACCTATCAACCGAGGACCGGGACGGCTGCGCCGTGATCCTGCAATCGGTCTCCACCGGGCGCATCCTCGGCGCCGCCAAGCTGGTCCTGACCGGAAGCTAAACCTTCAGCCCGCTTTCCATCACCGCCGTCATGCGGCGCGAAAACGCCTGTGGGTCGGCAAGCGCCTCGCCTTCGACGATCCGCGCCTGATCGAGCAGCAAGTGCGCCGCGTCGGCGATTAAAGGGTCTTGGCCGTCGCCTTTCTTGGCCCGTTCCGCCAGGCCTTGGATGAGGGGATGGTCGGGGTTGACCTCCAGCACCCGGGGCGTCATGTCGGCGGCGCCGGCCTGGCGGTTCTGTTTCAAAATTTTTTCCAGGCGGGCGTCCATGTCGCCTTCGCCGGTGACCAGGCAGACGGCGCTTTCGGTCAGGCGTTCGGACGGGCGCACGTCCTTGACCGCCTTGCCCAAAACGACCTTGAACTGCGCCAACAGTGGCTCGATGGCGGCGGCGGAGTCCTTTTCGCCGTCCTTCTTATCGGCGTCCTTTTTCTTGGCCTTGGCCCCGCCCTTGATCTTGTCCAGGTCGGCGCCGGCCCGGGCCGCCGACTTGAAGGGCTTACCGTCGAAATCGGCGACGGCGGAAATCCAGAAATCGTCCACTGGGTCGGTCATCAACAGGACCTCGACGTTCTTGGCCTTGAAGCCTTCCAGGTGTGGGCTTTTGAGCAACGCGTCGGCGTCAACGCCGGAGATGTAATAGATGGCGTCCTGGGACTTCTTCATCCGCCCAACGTAATCCTCGAGGCTGACGAGGCCGTCCTGGGTGGTGCTTTTGAACCGCGCCAGGCCCAAAATCCGCTCGCGGTTTTCCGGTTCCTCGTAGATGCCTTCCTTCAACACGGCGCCGAAGTTGTCCCAGAATTCGGCGTATTCGTCCGGCTTCTTTTCGGCCTTTTTCTTGAGCTCCGAAAACAGGCGCCTGGCCAGCCCGGACTTGATCTTTGCCAGTTGCGGGTTGTGCTGGAACATCTCGCGGCTGATGTTCAGCGGCAGGTCTTCCGAATCGACGATGCCGCGCATGAAGCGCAGATAAGGCGGCAGCAGCCCCTCGCAGTCGTCGGTGATGAACACACGCTTGACGTAGAGCTTCACCTGCGGCTTGCGGTCCGGGTGGAACAGGTCAAAGGGCGGTGTCGAGGGGATGAACAAAAGGTTGGTGTAGGCGAGCACGCCTTCGACCTGGTTGTGCAGCGTCATCCACGGTTGGTCGAACGAATGGCTGACGTGTTGGTAGAATTCCTTGTACTGGTCTTTGGTGATCGATTTCTTGTCGCGGGTCCACAGCGCCGAGGCGGTGTTCAGGGTCCTGTCGCCCCCGTCTTTACCTTCGGCCCCGTCTCCGCCTTCTCCTTTCAGCACCACCGGGATGCCGATGTGGTCCGAGTGCTGCTTGACGACGGTCTCGATGTGGACCGGGTCCAGGAACTCGTCCTGCTTCTTGTCCAGGTGGACGATGACATCGGTGCCGCGCGCGTCGCGCTCGGCCTCGGCGATGGTGAACTCGCCACGGCCGTCCGACGACCACAACCAGGCGTCCTTGCCGCCCGCCTTGCGCGTCAGCACCTCGACCTTCTTGGCGACGATGAACGACGAATAGAAGCCGACGCCGAACTGGCCGATCATCGCCAGCTTATCCTCGCCGGCGCCGTTGATCTGGTCGACGAAGGCCTGGGTGCCAGAGCGCGCGATGGTTCCCAGCGCCCCGGTCAGGTCATCGTGGTCCATACCGATGCCGTTGTCCGATACGGTGAGGGTCTTGGCCTTTTTGTCGATGGCGAGGGTGATTCGGAAATCGGC
>PTLK01000279.1 GCA_002938075.1 Alphaproteobacteria bacterium MarineAlpha3_Bin3 | reverse complement strand
GGACCATGCCGACGCCAACCACCTGCTCGGCGTCATCGCCCATCAGGTCGGCGATCACGGAGCCGCCGTGGAACTGATCGGGAAGGCCATCCGGCACGACCCCTCCACCGCCGCCTATCATTGCAACCTGGGCAATGCGCTTCACGAACTGGACCGCCTGGACGAGGCGGCGGCCAGCCAGCGCCAGGCCATCGCGCTGAACCCCGACTATTCCAAAGCGCACAACAACCTCGCCAACGTGCTGCTGGCACAGGGGTGCTCCATTGATGCCGTCGCCAGTTACCGGAAGGCCCTGTCGATTGTCCCCGACGATGCCGAAATCCATGTCAACCTGGGCACAGCCCTTCACGAACTGGGCCGCCTCGACGAAGCTGAGGCCAGCTACCGGAAGGCGCTGGCGCTCGACCCTGACTACGCCAGGGCGCACACCAGCCTGGGCAATACGCTGCAGGAGACGGGCCGCCTCGAAGACGCCGCCGCTTCTATCAAATTCGAAGGCCGTGATCTGTGTTATCACACACCTAATAGGATGACGAAATGGAGGGTGGATTCCTTCTTTACCAAGGAGCCGGATACTATCCGCTGGATATCCTGCATGACAGATGAAGAAATTCTTCTCGATGTCGGAGCGAATGTGGGGATGTATACAATCATGGCATCTGTTGGGCGTGGCTTAAAGGTTTTTGCTTTTGAACCGGAAAGTCAAAACTACAGTTTATTAAACAGAAACATCTACCTGAATGGCGTGAGCGATCTTGTAACAGCTTATTGTGCCGGGCTATCTGATCATTCCGGATTGGACAAATTTTATCTTAGTAATTTCTCGCTCGGTGGATCCTGCCACGCCGTCGGGGAATCGCTGGATTTCAACCTAATTCCTCAGCAAGCGGATTACGTACAGGGTTGCACCGTGTACACATTGGACGAAATGATTGAAAGCAACGCCATTCCGGTTCCAACCCATATTAAAATCGATGTGGATGGCTTTGAACACAAAGTCATTACCGGAATGCAAAAGACCCTAACCAAACCAGAGGTTAAATCCGTTTTAATTGAACTGAATCCGCACCTGGAGGAGCACAGGGGCCTGTTTCAGAAAATGGAAGAACTTGGGTATCGCTATTTTGAAAGCCAAGCGGAAGAATCGCGGCAGCCAGACGGAGCATTCGCGGGTATCGGAAACGTTATTTTTTATCGAAAGGGGTGGGCCGCCTATGAGGATCTCTATGGCAAGCAAAAAGGGCCAGTCCTGGTCAAGGCATCATTCAACCATGTAATGGAGAAGATAAAGCAGGCGGAAATCATATCCGATCCAACGCCCCATTTTTTTATCGAGAATGTTTTTCCGGATAATTTTTACCAAAACCTTCTTACCTTCCTGCCGGATGAAACGTCCTACATTCCGATAAATATGACCGGGAAAACCAAGGGGCATTATTCACCTTCGCGCAGCATACTTGCTTTTGATAACGAATCACTTTCGAAACTCGATGGCACAATCCGGCCTTTTTGGAATTTGATGGCAAACCAGTTGTTGTCGCCAGATCTAATTTTCGCTCTCGTGGACAAATTTTCCCATTGGCTGCCCGAGGCTGGCGCGCAGAAAGAAGACCTTGCAATGCTTCACTGCGAAGCGATGTTGATCCGAGACATAAAAAAATATGAAATGGGGCCACATACCGATACCCATGATCGTGTGGCATCTCTTTTCTTCTATTTGCCGAAAGATCACTCTTTGGAGTCTGCGGGCACAGCGTTGTACAAACCACTAGATGAAAACTTCCACAGCGACGGTTCGAGACACTTCTCCTTCGAAGACTTTAGTGAAGTCGACAGATTCCCATTCAAGCCCAATTCTTTGATCGGCTTTGTCCGCACGGACACTTCCTATCATGGTGTTCCCAGGTTCGACCAAGGCGACGAAGTGAGAAATACCCTGGGCTACGCCGTTAAAAACCTTAAAAGGACCCGGTAGAACGGATTCCAGACCACGGTTAACACGATCATCCCTAATTTGCCGAACCCAACGAATGTCCGCTTTGGGTCAAAAGCGGACCTCTGACGCACCCGCCAAATATGTCCGTTATTGGGGGTAAAGCAGACGTAATTCAGGGTGTGGCTAAATGTTCGCTAATAGCCAGAAGCGGACATTCGGGCTTCGGATTTTTGTCGGTAGAG
>PTLK01000278.1 GCA_002938075.1 Alphaproteobacteria bacterium MarineAlpha3_Bin3 | reverse complement strand
GAACAGGCCTTCCGGGTCCTCGCCGGAACGGGTGAACTCGTCGGTGTGGCAGATGCCGGTCGCTTTGATCTCGACCAGGCATTCGCCTTCCTTCGGGCCATTCAAGGTGACGGTTTCGATGGCAAGTGGCTTGCCCGCCTCATAGGCGACGGCGGCGCGTGTTTCCATGATGACCTCCATGATCACTTGTTCACAATGGCTTTTTTTAGCCTTTGCCCAATTATGCGCTGACCCGCTGCCGGTGTCTCGGTGAATTTTGCTCGGCCTTGGTAAGCCCCCCGCCCCGCCCGGCCAAATCCGCCGTTTCCGAGTCCGGACGCTTTCCTCATGTCCAAGGATTGAAAGCGGAACACTTTTTGTTGACAGCCAACAAAGTGCTACCATGCTTCGGGTGGGTGTTTGTTTTTAAGGCTCTGACACAGAAGCAAAACCTGATGTTTCAGAGACACAGGAGTCGTTGCCTTTAATGTTTCAGGGAAGGAAAAATGTCGGTCATGTCAATTGACACAATTAGTGAAAATCGCGCCTTCGGCGGTGTCCAGGGAATCTATAGCCATCACGCGCAGACGTTGGATTGCGACATGCGGGTCAGTGTCTTCGTTCCTCCGCAGGCCGAAAGCGGGCCGCGTCCGGTCCTCTTCTGGCTTTCGGGTTTGACCTGTACGGAGGAGAATTTCACGGTCAAGGCCGGCGCCCAGCGCCTGGCCGCCGAATACGGCTTGATCGTGGTCGCCCCGGATACCAGCCCCCGGGGCGACGGCGTGGCGGACGACGATGCCTATGACTTCGGGCAAGGTGCGGGATTCTATGTCAATGCGACCGAGGCCCCTTGGTCTGAGCATTTTCAGATGTACGACTATATGGTCAAGGAACTGCCGGCACTGGTGTTCGGTCACTTCCCGGCGCGCGATGATCGCCAGGGGATTTTTGGGCATTCCATGGGCGGGCATGGGGCGTTGACCATCGCGCTGCGAAATCCGCAAACCTTCCGCTCCGTTTCCGCCTTCTCTCCCATTGTTGCCCCCAGCCAGTGCCCGTGGGGGACAAAGGCGCTTGGCGGTTACCTGGGGCCGGACCGTAAAACCTGGCAGGACAACGATGCGACGGCGCTGATTACCGGCGGTGCGAGGGTCGCCGGCGAAATCCTGATCGACCAGGGCACGGCGGACGATTTTTTGGAAGAACAGTTAAAACCCCACCTGTTCACCGAGGCCTGCGGGAAAGCGGGGCAGCCGCTTCGCCTGCGCATGCAGGAGGGGTACGACCATTCCTATTATTTCATCGCAAGTTTCATGAAGGACCACTTCGCCCACCACGCCGGTTTGCTTCTGGACTGATGCCCGACCCCCAACGTGAAGCTATTCAACAACAAATAACGGACATTCTGAGGGCAGTCGCAAAGAGTCCGTTAATGACCCGAAGCGGACCTCCGCCTCCCGAAAAAGGAACAGTAAAGGGATAGGGTTACCGCCCACCGGCTCCAGAAACCATCGTCCCGATGGACCAGGAACCGGTCATGCACTAACAATCATGGTGGACCACTCAAAGGGGGCTGATCAGGTCGCCGTCGTTTCGCTTCTCGTGGTCAATGGAGGCGGGCAGCATGCCGCCGGTGCCGCAGGCGGGATCGTAGATCGTTTCGCCCTCCTTGGGATCGAGGATTTCGACCATCATCCACACCACACTACGGGGGGTGTAGAATTCACCAGCCTTGTTGCGGCGGTTAACGTCGGCGAACTTACCAACGAGGTACTCATAGGCGTCACCGAGGATGTCGGATTCAACGGCGTTGTTGCCAAGCGAGATTGAAGAAAGCCCTCGATCAGGTCCTTAAGCAGTTCGTCGGTGAACTTCTCTCGGTTGCCCCAATCGGCCGTACCGAAGACGCGGTAGAGCGTGTCGGGGTTGGCGCGCTCGATCTCTTCCGGACGATGTCTCTTGATACCCATAATTTGATCCTCCTCAACTAACTATAGGGATAGACCTAATGCTGGAGGTGTCGCTGGCAACCCGGATCCGCTAAGATTGTGCCCAACATCCCCTTTCTTCTCTCCTGGCAGCACATGGAGGGCCAGGCGCTCATCCGGCGCCGGGCGGAAAAGGGGACAAACGGACCGGGAAGGCCGGACTGATCGCATCTACCAGGTGCCGGTGTTTTCCATCGACGACCAGGGTTCCGCCGGCTCCAGCGCGTCGCCC
>PTLK01000277.1 GCA_002938075.1 Alphaproteobacteria bacterium MarineAlpha3_Bin3 | reverse complement strand
GCCCCAGCCACTAGTTATTTAGTCCCTGTCGCGGCCGTTTGCCTTTTTTTAGTCCCTGTCCGGGCTGCGCCCGCATTTAAGGATTTCTGGGGGACACCCCCGGCCTCACGGCCTCCCCCGGTGGCTCGATAGAGCCCCGCCGGGGCAGCGGTTGCGCGCAGCGGTTTAAGATTTTTCCGCAAGAATCGTGGCTTAAGATTTTTCCGCAAGAATCGCGTCGGGCCGATTAATCGTTTCCGCGCCCGCCGCCATCGGCTCCGGGCGCGTTTTGGCGTGGATTTCCAAGATTTTCCTGCCTTGGGCTTGCGGTCCCGCCGGGCGGTGGTAGACTCGGATTCATGCTAAGCCCTATAGCCAAGTTCCATATCGGCATGCCGGTGCGTCACCGTATCTATGGTTTTCGCGGCGTCGTCTTCGATGTCGATGCGGAATTCGACAACACCGAGGATTGGTACGAAAGCATCCCCGAGGAGGCGCGTCCGCGCAAGGACCAGCCCTTCTACCACTTGTTCGCGGAAACCCCGGAAAAGGCGCCCTACATCGCCTATGTCTCGGAACAGAACCTGGAAGCCGACGACGATACCGACCCCATCCATCATCCGGCCCTCGACGAGTATTTCGACGTCACCGAGGACGGAAGCTTCATCGCTCGGCAAAAGATGAACTGATGGCCCGGGCTTTATTTGCCCATGCCGGGCGGTATTCCCTATCCCATTGATTCATTGGACCAAATTCCCTACCTTGTGGCGCTGAATCCCCCACGATGCATGGGCCGCCCATGAAGATAGTTGTGCAGAATTTAAAGACCGGCAAGGTTTTCCTGGCCGACGCGCCGAAGCCGGCGGTGCCCGATAACGGCATCCTGGTCAGGACCTCGGCGTCGCTGATCAGCGCCGGCACCGACCGCGCCGTCGTCGGGCTGGCCAGGAAAAGCACCGTCGGCAAGGCACTGGCTCGGCCCGACCTGGTGCGCCGGGTCCTGCGCAAGGTCAAGAACGACGGCCTGTGGTCGGCCTACAAGGCGGTGCAGAACGTCATCGCCGAGCCGAAGACGCTTGGCTATTCGCTGGTCGGCGAGGTGCTGGCCATAGGCCACCGAGTCGAAGGCGTTGCCGTCGGCGACCGGGTCGCGTGCGCCGGCGCCGGGCACGCCAATCACGCCGAGGTCGCCGCCATCCCTTCCAACCTGTTCGTGTCGGTGCCCCAGGGCGTCGCCGACGAGGACGCCGCCTACGTGACCCTCGGCGCCATCGCCATGCACGGGCTGCGCCAGGCGAACCAGCAATTGGGGGCGACGGTTTTGGTGGTCGGGCTCGGCCTGGTCGGCCAGATCATGCTGCAGCTCTGCCGCGCCGCCGGGTTGAAGGTCATCGGCCTCGACCTCGAGGAGGCGAAGCTGGACCTGGCGCGCAAAAACGGGGTCCTGATCGCCGCCAAGCCGGACGATCCGGGCCTGGCTGCCAAGGTGGCGGCGGCCACCGACGGCTACGGTGTCGACGCCGTGCTGTTGTGCGCGGGGTCGAAGGATTCCGGCGCCCCTTTCGAGGACGTTGCCGGCCACTGCCGCGACCGGGCCCGGGTGGTCGTCGTCGGCGACGTCAAGATGGATATCCCGCGCAACGCCTATTTCAAGAAAGAGCTGGAAATCCTGCAATCACGCTCATATGGCCCCGGGCGCTACGATCCCGATTACGAGGAAAGGGGCCGTGATTACCCTATAGGCTACGTGCGCTGGACCGAACGGCGCAACATGAAGGCGTTCATGGACTTGCTGGCGTCAGGCGCGCTCGACATGCAGGTCCTGACCACGCACCGCTTCCCGGTCGAGCGGGCGGCCGAAGCCTATGACCTGGTGATCGGCAAGACGCCGACCTTTACCGTCGGCATCGTACTCACCTATGGCCCCGGCGAGGCCGAGGAATACAAACCAGCACCGAAAGCGCGGCGCAAGGTCCCCGGCAAGGTCGGCCTCGGCATCATCGGCGCCGGCAACTTCGCCAAGGGGGTGCTGGTGCCGGCGATGACCGGCACCGGCGGCTTCGACGTCCGGGGCGTGGTCTCGGCCCGGGGGCTGTCGGCGCAGGCGATGAAGGAGCGCATCGGGGCTCAGTATTCGGATTCCGACCCGGGCCGGGTGTTCGACGACGCCGACGTCGACGCCGTCGTCATCGCCACCCGCCACGACAGCCACGCGCGTTATGTGGTGCA
>PTLK01000276.1 GCA_002938075.1 Alphaproteobacteria bacterium MarineAlpha3_Bin3 | reverse complement strand
TAGGCCAACCCCGCTTCTGATGGAAGGGATTTTGCCTGGTGGCCATACGACAGTCTGGATTTGATGATTTGATCATGTTCAGAAGCCCATTTGGCCAGTTTTGTCGTCATCCGAACACACCTCTCCTTAAAATTGCCCTTGCCGCCTAGGCCCCTTCCCAAAGAGCAAGCAAGTCATCCATCGCCGCCCTTTCGTGGTCCCTGTCCCCCGGCTTTATGACCTGGAGGGGGAACTAGATAGAAAATTTATTATTGGGGCGATGCGCATCTTGGGTTGGTGAGGAGGTTTAAAAGGGATTTCACCGGTTGAGCGCTATATAAGTCACCGACGGAACCACCAGGAAGACCGCAAGCACGATCCGGGCAGTTAATTTTTCTCGGCGGAAGACGATAATACTCAGCAACATGGAAAAAATCGGCGCCGCCGAAACGATCGGGACGACGGTCACGATTTGTCCCCGCATTAGGGCGGTATTCAGGGAAATGACTGCAATCCCAAAGGTTAAACCCGAGGCAACAAACCAATAAAGGCTCTTGTTCCGCCACTGTAGGGTAACCGATTTCCTACGCATGGATTGGTTAAGGATCGTAACGACGGCCGATACGGAAAACCCGATAAGTCCGGCGAAATAGGGATCCGGGATATCTTCCATGCCGATCTTGGAGAGCACGTGCGCCAAGGAACGAACCGCCGCCGCCCCGATGGGTAGCGTCAGCGCCCATAAAGGCCACGTCGCCTGCGCCCGGGAATCTTTTTTGGACAATAGGATGATCGCCGCGATAACGCCGCCCGTTCCCATGGCAATGGGCCAGGTCAGGGTTTCACCCAGCCAGAGTACGCCCAAGGTTGCGCCAAAAATGGGCGCGGTGGCACTCAGCGTGCTCGACAGGGTCGGCCCCAGATGCCGGATTCCGGCCACGGACAGGTTCGCGGAAACGGATGGGCGAAATAATCCGGCCAGAATAAAAATAAAGACAGCCGGTTGGGTCCAATGGGACCAATCAAGTAGAAAGGGGGCCATGGCCCAATAAAACAAGGCCGACGTGGCGATCGAAATCATCGTGCCATTGCGTGAATCGATGTTCGACAACCCTATAAATTGCAACTGCCCGCCGACGGCGAAAAGAAACGCAGCCGTCAGTGCGAACAAAACCGGGGGGGTGTTTTCGAACAACGCAGGCATTCTTTCGCTTAAACGGGCTTACTTTCCCTCTTTGTTTGAGGGTGCGTCCCTCGCATTTTGTCGTATTGTAAATACGACTCGCTCAATTCTTCCATGACCGGATTAAGTCTTGGACTTGGCACCAAACTCAACGACATTGCCATTCATTTCACTACTAATAGGGTAGGCTCAGCCGAATGTCCGCTAATAGCCAAAAGCGGACATAAAAAGCGCCAAGGCCAAAAAAGGTTACTTCTCGCGCCTCGCCTGGATATTATCCCGTAAGTTGGTGTCTCGTGGATATGACGAACAAGGAAAGAGATGACAATATCGGCTGAATATTTGGAACAACAAGAGCAACTTCATCAGAATCCGTTGTATGGGACCGCCTCACGGAAGTTCGCTCAGTCGGCCATCCAAGTGGCTGACCAATATAGCGCTAAAAGCATATCGGATTATGGCGCCGGTAAATGCAATCTCCAAAAGGTGATGAACGAATTAGGGCGGTCCGATTTTCAATACTATCCTTATGATCCGGTTTTTCCGGAATATGGTGATCCAAGAGAAGCTGATTTGGTTTGTTGTATCGACGTTCTTGAACATGTGGAACCGAATTATCTAAAGGCCGTGCTGAAGGACCTAAGTAGGATCACCATAAAAGCTGGACTGTTTACGATCCACACTGGACCGGCTGATAAGAACTTACCTGACGGCAGGAACGCCCATTTGATTCAAAAGCCTTCCTCATGGTGGCTACCTCAGCTTTGTGAGCATTTTGAGATTGCACACCTACAGCGCGATCAATGGGGATTCTTGGTTGTGGTGGAGCCCCTTTCGTCATCCTAGTTTATTGTATTTGGACAAAGGTATGGGCTTGGTAACGGCTTTAGCATCGTTTGTTTACTGTGCCTGACATTGTTCTTTGAATGCTTTCGTTGTCACTCGCTGAATGTCCGCTATGGGTCAAAAGCAGACCTTTTTCATGCTTGCCAAACATGTCTGCTTTCGGAGGTAAAGCGGACATAAATCAACAGCCCTTAGAATGTCCGCTAACAGCCAAAAGCAGAC
>PTLK01000275.1 GCA_002938075.1 Alphaproteobacteria bacterium MarineAlpha3_Bin3 | reverse complement strand
CATCATCGTTCCTTGCCACCGGGTCGTCGGCGCCGGCGGCCGCATGACCGGCTATTCCGGCGGCCAGGAGATCGAGACTAAGATTCAGCTCTTAAGGCTCGAAGGCTGCTTGATCGCCTGAGCGCACGGCCTTGCCGTTTCCTCCGGCCCGGACCAAAATGGCGGCCAACGATAAACGAGCACCAGAGGGAGGGAACCATGACCAAGGCTATTCGCATTCATCAGGCCGGCGGGCCGGAAGTCCTGCAATATGAGGACGTGGACATCGGCGACGTCGGGCAGGACGAGGTGCGTCTCAAGCACACCGCCATCGGCCTCAATTTCATCGACGTCTACCAGCGCTCGGGGATGTACCCCATCGGCGACCTGCCGAAGACGTTGGGCATGGAGGCTGCCGGGGTCATCGAGGAAGTCGGCGCTGATGTCGAGGGTTTCGCCGTCGGCGACCGCGTCGCCTACGCCATGGGGCTCGGCAGTTACGCCGAGGAGCGCGTCTGGGGCACCGACCGGCTGGTCAAGCTGCCCGACGCTATCGATGACCAGACGGCGGCGGCGATGATGCTTCAGGGCATGACCGCGTACTATTTGCTCAACCGGACCTACCAGGTGAAATCCGGCGATACCATCTTGTTCTATGCCGCCGCTGGCGGCGTCGGCCTGATCGCCTGTCAATGGGCGAAACATTTAGGCGCTACCGTCATTGGCTGCGTCGGTTCCGAGGAAAAGGCCGAACTGGCCAAAGCTAACGGCTGTGATCATCCGATCCTTTACCGCGATGAGAACTTACCGGAGCGGGTCAAGGAAATCACCGGCGGCGAAGGCGTGCCGGTGGTTTATGACTCCATCGGCAAGGACACCTTCGAGGATTCGCTGGACTGTCTTCGGCCGTTCGGTCTGATGGTTTCGTTCGGCAGCGCGTCGGGTCCGGTGGATCCGTTCAACATCGCCTTGCTGGGCCCCAAGGGATCGCTGCACGTCACCCGCCAGACGCTGGCCACCCACACGGCGACAAGGGAACTTTTGGACGAATGCGCCGGTGCGGTTTTCGACGTGGTGCAGGGCGGGCAAGTCAGGATCAACGTCAACCAGACCCGTCCGCTGGCCGAAACAGCCCAGGCCCACATCGACCTGGAGGCGCGCAAGACCACCGGTTCGACGGTGCTGCTGCCGTAATATCTTTCTAGGGTTTTTTGTGGAAACGCCGGGCGGGCTCTCTTGCGGGCCTGCCTTTGGTGTTTTAGGTGTTCATGGAGTCGAAGAATTCTTTGTTGGTCTTCGATATCTTGAGCTTGTCGACCAGGAAATCTATGGCGTCCGTCACCCCCATGGGCATGAGGATGCGCCGCAGCACCCACATCTTCGACAGGGTGCCTTTGTCGACCAGAAGCTCTTCCTTGCGGGTGCCCGACTTGGTGATGTCGATGGAGGGCCAGGTCCGCTTGTCCGAAAGCTTGCGGTCGAGGATGATTTCCGAATTACCGGTGCCCTTGAATTCCTCGAAGATGACCTCGTCCATGCGCGAGCCGGTTTCGATCAGCGCCGTCGAGATGATGGTCAACGAGCCGCCTTCCTCGATGTTGCGCGCGGCGCCGAAGAACCGCTTCGGGCGCTGCAGGGCGTTGGCGTCGACGCCGCCGGTCAATACCTTGCCCGATGACGGCACCACGGTGTTGTAAGCGCGGGCTAGGCGGGTGATGGAATCCAGCAGGATCACAACGTCGCGTTTGTGTTCGACCAGGCGCTTGGCCTTTTCGATCACCATTTCGGCGACCTGCACGTGGCGCGCCGCCGGTTCGTCGAAGGTCGAGCTGATGATCTCGCCTTTAACGGAGCGGTCCATGTCGGTGACCTCTTCCGGCCGTTCGTCGATCAACAGCACGATCAGGTAGACTTCCGGGTGATTGGCGGTGATGGAATGGGCGATGTTCTGCAGCATCACCGTCTTGCCGGTGCGCGGCGGGGAGACGATCAAGGCGCGCTGCCCCTTGCCGATGGGGCAGATCAGGTCGATGACCCGGGTGGTGAGGTCGCTCAGCTCTGGGTCTTCCTGCTCCATCTCCAGGTGTTCATCGGGATAGAGGGGCGTCAGGTTGTCGAAATTGATGCGGTGGCGGACTTCGCTGGGGTCTGAGAAATTGATCTGCTTGATCTGGAGCAGGGCGAAATACCGTTCTCCACTCTTCGGCGCACGAACCTGGCCTTCGACCGTATCCCCGGTCCTCAGCCCGAAGCGGCGGAC
>PTLK01000274.1 GCA_002938075.1 Alphaproteobacteria bacterium MarineAlpha3_Bin3 | reverse complement strand
CGGAGGGCTTGTCCTGGGTCGGGAAGCCGGATAAAAACGAGCCACGTCCCCACCGAAGGGTGCCAAGATGCGCGCCGAAATCGAAAACCTGGCCTCGGAGATAAAGCAGTCGCTGGAACTGCTGAGGAGGCACCTTTGACTACGACACCGCGCGCCACCGCCTCGACGACCTTAACGCCCGGGCCGAAGACCCTGATCTCTGGAACAATACCGAAGAGGCGCAGGCCGTGATGCGCGAGCGTACGCGCCTGGAAGCGAGCCTGGACGAGATCGATTCCTTCGAACGCGAGCTCGCCGATAACCTGGAACTCCTGGAATTGGCCGAATCGGAAGACGACGCCGATGTCGCCGGCGAGGCCGAGGGCGCCTTGAAGAAGCTCCAGGCGCGGACCGCCAGGGCCGAATTGCAGACCCTGTTGTCGGGCGAGGCCGACGCCAACGACTGTTACCTGGAAGTCCACGCCGGGGCCGGCGGCACCGAGGCCCAGGACTGGGCCGAGATGCTGTTGCGCATGTATTCGCGCTGGGCCGAGGCGCACGGGCACACGGTCGAATGGCTGGAGGAAAGCGCCGGCGAGGAAGCGGGGCTGAAGTCGGCGACGGTCAAGATCATCGGCCACAACGCCTATGGCTGGCTGAAGACCGAAAGCGGCGTCCACCGGCTGGTCCGCATCTCGCCTTACGATTCATCCTCGCGCCGCCACACCTCGTTCGCCTCGGCCTGGGTCTATCCGGTCATCGACGACGAAATCGAGATCGAGATCGAGGACAAGGACCTGCGCGTCGACACCTACCGGGCGTCCGGCGCCGGCGGCCAGCACGTCAATAAGACCGACAGCGCCATCCGCCTCACCCACGAACCGTCGGGCATCGTCGTTCAATGCCAGAGCAGCCGCTCTCAGCACAAGAACCGGGCCACCGCCATGAGCATGCTGAAGGCGCGGCTTTACGAACTCGAGCTGCAAAAACGCGAGGAGGAAACCCAGGCCGACCGCGGGGCGAAGACCGACATCGGCTGGGGGCACCAGATCCGGTCCTACGTCATGCAGCCCTATCAGATTGTCAAGGACACCCGCACCGAGGTCGAAACCACGAATGTCCAGGGCGCGCTCGACGGCGACCTGGACGATTTCATGGCCGCCGCCCTGGCGATCCGGGTGGAGGAAAAGGGCCGGGGGGACGAATAGGCCAGGGGACGAAAAGGGCGTTTCGCTACTGAAGCACGAATTCCTTGAACAGGATGCCCTGAATCTTCGACGGCGCGATCAGGTCGTTGATGATTTGGGTGGTCTCGAAGCGCATCCTTTCCTCGCTTTTCCTGCCGACCAAGTCGCTGCGTTCGCGGTCGCGGAGGTACGACCGGATGGCGTCCGTAATCCGCAGCTCCATGGCCTGAACGCGTTTTAGGTCCGTGCTTCTCATCTGCAGGATGAACGTGGTGCGCAACAGCGGCGAGCGGCACTTTCCGGTTTTCAGGTCGGCCTTGATTTGCGGGAATTCATGCATCACCGACTCCCCCAAATCGATGACCGCGATCCGGGTCGGCCCCTTGGCGCCGGGCGAGGAATCGAAAAGGCCGGCGAAATAGGCGCCGCCGCCACCCAGGATCAACACCAGCACGGCGGCGGCAATGATAATGAGTTTTTTCTTGCCGTCTTTTTTGCCCTCCTCGGAATCTTCTTCGGCCTCTTCTTCCCTGGCCTTTGTGTCTTCCTCTTCCCCGGCTCCTTCACCGGCCCCTTCGTCTTCCTCTTCGGGGGCATCGTCGTCTTTATCGTCGCTCATCGGATTCCTCCAGCTCAATTCGTTGGATGGAAAAGTAACGCAGTTTTTGGGGGTGGCCTACGCCTTTACCGCCGCTAGGACCTCGTCGGCGTGGCCCTTGACCTTGACCTGGCGCCAGACCTCGCGGACGATGCCCTTTTCGTCGATCAGGAAGGTGGCCCGCTCGATGCCCATATAGCTGCGGCCATAAAGCTTCTTTTGCACCCACACCCCGTAGGCGTCGCAAAGGGCGCCGTCGGTATCGGAGATCAAGGTAAAGGGCAGGGCGTTCTTGGCCTTGAAATTGTCATGACGCTTGATGCTGTCCTTCGACGCGCCGACGATCGCCGCACCGGCTTTTGCGAAATCCTCGATGCGGTCGCGGAAATCCTTGGCCTCGACCGTACAGCCGGGCGTCGAATCCTTGGGGTAGAAATAAAGCACCACCTTCCTGCCCTTCAGGTCGCTCAATTTCAGCGTTCCCTCGCCATCG
>PTLK01000273.1 GCA_002938075.1 Alphaproteobacteria bacterium MarineAlpha3_Bin3 | reverse complement strand
CCAGAACGGCGAAAACTTCTACGGACCCGAAGGCGCCGCCCAGACCATCGAGGCCAAGGCGTTGGATTACCTGATGCCGGATGTCGAGCGCATCGGAGGTGTGACGGGTTGGATGCGGGCGGCCAGGATCGCCGAGGAGGCCAAAATCCCGGTGTCGTTGCACCTGTTCCCGGAATTTTCGTCGCACCTTCTGGCGGCGACGCCGACGGCGCACTGGCTGGAATTCACCGACTGGTCGGTGCCGTTGCTTGAAAATCCGGTCACCGTTACCGACGGCCACGTCTACGTCTCCGACGCCCCCGGCGCCGGCATCGCGTGGAACGAGGACGCGGTGGAAAAATATTCCGTCGCGATATAAAACACCTAAGAACACCCCGAAAAATATCCAAGGAGCAGAAATCCATGCCCGCCAACAAGAAACTCCTGATGCTGCCCGGCGACGGGATCGGCCCCGAAGTCATGAACCAGGTCACCCGGGTCATCGGCTGGATGGACAAGACCCGCCATGTTTCCTTCGACGTTTCCGAAGACCTGATCGGCGGCGCGTGTTACGACGCAAACGGGGAAGCCCTGACCGACAAAACCATGTCAGACGCCATGAACGTCGACGCGGTGCTGCTGGGCGCCGTCGGCGGGCCCCAGTGGGACAACGTCGAGCGTTTCCACCGCCCCGAACAAGGCCTGCTGCGGCTGCGCAAGGACATGGACCTGTTCGCCAACCTACGTCCGACGATCGTGTTCCCGGCCCTGGCCGAGGCCTCGTCCCTGAAATCCGAGCTGGTGGCTGGCCTCGACCTGATGATCGTCCGCGAGCTCACGGGCGGCGTCTATTTCGGCCAGCCCCGGGGCATCGAGATCCTCGATGACGGCTCCAAACGCGCCGTCGACACCCAGGTCTACACCACCGGCGAAATAGACCGGGTGTGCCGGGTGGCGTTTGAGATGGCCCGCAAGCGCCACAAACGCGTCACCTCGGTGGAAAAGGCCAACGTCATGGAGACCGGCGTCTTGTGGCGCCAGGTGGCCACCAAAGCCCACGCCGACGGCTACGAGGACGTGGAGCTCAGCCACATGTATGCCGACAATTGCGCCATGCAGTTGGTGCGCGAACCGAAGCAGTTCGATGTCATCGTCACGGATAATCTGTTCGGCGACATTCTTTCCGACTGCGCCGCCATGCTAACCGGGTCCTTGGGCATGCTGCCGTCGGCGTCCCTGGGCGCGCCCGACGAAGGCGGCCGGCGCCGCGCCATGTATGAACCCGTGCACGGCACCGCGCCCGACATCGCCGGTGAGGACAAGGCCAACCCGCTGGCGATGATCCTTAGCTACGCCATGTGCCTGCATTATTCCTTCGACATGGCCGAAGACGCCGACCTGGTCGAGCAGGCGGTTGGGAACGTGTTGGAATCCGGCCTGCGCACCGGCGACATCATGCAGCCGGGCATGACCGAAGTCAGTTGCACTCGGATGGGCGAGGCGGTGACCGAAGAACTCGACAAGCTGGCCGGGTAGCGCCCTAGGTGAACAGGAACTTCAGCCCGGAGACGAGGAGCGCCGCCGACAGCAGCCGGATCAGGGTCTTCGGCATCAGCCATTGCGCCCCCAGCCGCGAGCCGAGGTAGCCGCCGGCGATCACCGCCCCGGCCCACAGCGGGATGACCGCCGGCAGAGTCTGGAAGCTGATGAGGTTGCCGGCCAGCCCGGCGGTGGAATTGAACAGGATGAAGGCCCCCGCGATCGCCGAGGTGCGGCGGATGGACGTCCAGCGGAGGATCAGCAGCGCCGGGCTCAGCAGCACGCCGCCGCCGATGCCGGTCAGCCCCGACAACAGGCCGACCATGCCGCCCATTCCCATCGACCCCACCCTCGGGATCCGGGGCCTGTCGTTGGCAAAGCTTTCCGGATCGACGACCGTGCCCCAGATCAGATAGCCGGCTGATATCAGCAACAGCACCCCCAGCACCGGGCGATAGACTTCGCCCGGCAACGCCAGCGAGCCGCCGGCAAAGGCGGCGGGGATGGAAAACAGCACCAACGGCCAGAGATCCGGCCACGACAGGTACCCGGCCTTGGTAAACCGGAACGTGGTCAGGCTGGCGACCAGGATGTTGAGGGTCAGCGCCACCGGGCGCATCATCTCGGGCGGCACCCCGAACAGCGCCATCACCGCTAGATACCCCGACGCTCCGGCGTGCCCGACCGACGAATAGAGAACGGCGAGGGCGAAGAACAGCGCCGCGACGAGGAAGATCAGGCCGGTGTCGAAAGGAATTCCGCCG
>PTLK01000272.1 GCA_002938075.1 Alphaproteobacteria bacterium MarineAlpha3_Bin3 | reverse complement strand
AGTTCAAGGAGATCTTCGTCCAAAACCAGAGGATGGCCGACATCAAACCCGGCAAGAAACCCGAGGAATTGATGAAGGAATACTTCATCTCCATGGAGGCGCTGAAGAAGCACGTTTTCCCCAACGTCGAACTGCGTGGGGCGGGCAACCTTTTCAACCAGTTGACGATCACCTTGGACCGGGTCCTGATCAAGACCTTCGACAACATCAACCCCGGGCGCAAGTCGTGCTCCATCAACTTGAACGTGGAAAGTGTCTTCACCCGCACGTTTGAGGAATTTCTCGGCGATTCCGGCGGTACGCCGCTGTCCAATATCGTTTTCGAATTCCGCCAGGACAACATCCTGCAGCAGTTCGACGAGTTCCAGAT
This sequence comes from Alphaproteobacteria bacterium MarineAlpha3_Bin3, assembly GCA_002938075.1. Lineage (GTDB taxonomy): Bacteria > Pseudomonadota > Alphaproteobacteria > Rhodospirillales > Casp-alpha2 > Casp-alpha2. The sequence goes on along the minus strand of PTLK01000272.1, from coordinate 1,915 downwards.
CGCCGCCGATCTGATCACCTCCCGGGGCGGCCTCATCGCCGTCGACGCCATCTACCCCGAGACCGTGGGGCTGGTGAACCTGCACCGGCTGCACGCCACCTTCGCCAAGATTTTCTGGCGCCCGGGAGCCGAAGAAACGCTGCCGGCGCCAGGGGACGAAATCAAGAAAATGCAGGACCAGGGCCTGATCTTCATCATCGCCCGGCTCGACGACGAAACCGGCATCCAGGTCGGCCACGACCTCGACATCAACGTTTTTCAGGGCTTCTACGTCGACGATCTTTTGGACGGCAAGATCGGCAAGGCCACGGTGACTTAAACGCGCTCGGCCTTATCCTTAAATCCGATCAAAAAAGGGGCCGCGAAAGCGGCCCTAAGTTTGACTCGTGTGGGGGAGGGAGAGATAAAATAATCGGTTGTTCATTGCCCGCCTGGGTGTCGTGTCATCGCAGGTGACGGTACCGGTGCCGGTATACGGCGACGGTCTGTCCTTTGAAGCCGAAGCCCAAAAGCGCCCAGGTGCCGCGCAGCCAGTATTCAAAGTTCCTCATGTTTCGTCTCCTGTTTGACCATCGTTCCTTAACGGCGAGGAAGACATTAAACGGGACCAAAATGACATTTTCTTGCCGGAAATGTGGCATTCTTGCGATGATTTGAATCCCAGGGGGAGGTTTCCGGCATGACCGCACCGACCACATCCTTCGTCACCCATTTGGAATGCTCCGAAACCGGCGAGCATTATCCCGCCGGCGTCCTGCACGGGCTTTCCAGGGCCGGGGCGCCGTTGCTGGTGCGCTATGACCTGGGCGCGCTTGCCAACGCCGTCACCAAGGAAGACATCGCCGCCCGCCCGCCCGACATGTGGCGCTACCGGGAATTCCTGCCCTTGAGCCCGGATATCGAGCCCATTACCTTGGGCGAGACCATGACCCCACTGGTCCGGGTACCGACGGTGGAAAAACGCCTCGGCATGGAAGACATCCTTGTCAAGGACGAAGGACGGCTGCCCACCGGCTCGTTCAAGGGCCGGGGCATGTCGGTGGCGGTCAGCATGGCCAAGGCCTTTGGCGTCAAGCGCATCGCCATCCCGACGGCGGGCAACGCCGGCGCCGGATTGGCGGCCTATGCGAGCCGCGCCGGCATCGAATCGTTTGTGTTCACCCCCGCCGACACCCCCGAAATCACGGCCAGCGAGATCGCCTTTCACGGCGCCAAGGCGTGGCGGGTCGACGGCCTGGTCGGGGACTGCGCCGCCATCGTCGCCGACGGTGCTGAGGAAATGGGCTGGTTCGACCTCACCACCCTGAAGGAGCCCTACCGGGTCGAAGGCAAGAAGACCATGGGCCTGGAAATCGCCGAGCAATACTCATGGCGGCTTCCGGACGTGATCTTCTTTCCGACCGGCGGCGGGGTGTGTCTGATCGCCATGTGGAAGGTGTTCCGGGAACTCCAGGAAATCGGCTGGATCGATGGCCCCCTGCCGCGCATGGTGGCGGTGCAGTCGACCGGCTGCGGCCCCATCGTCAGGGCGTTTGAGGCCGGCGAGCGTGAAGTGACGGAACCGTGGGAAAATGTCACCACTCAAATTCACGGCGTGCGCGTGCCCAACCCCATCGGCGGCCGACTGGTGCTGGATGTGCTCTACGAATCGAACGGCTTCGGCACCGCCGTCGACGATGACGCCGTGACCGAGGCCCGGGCCAGGATTTGCGCCGAGGAAGGGTTTCATATGTGCCCCGAGGGCGCGGCTTGCGTCGTCGCGCTGGAAATGGAGCGCGCGTCCGGCCGCATCAAGGCCGACGACCAGGTGGTGCTGTTCAATACCGCCAGCGGCCTAAAATCTCCGATGCCGCCCTTGGAAAATCGTCTGGAACCGGGTCAGGCGGTCGATTATTCGGTGCTTTGAAGCGCCACC
>PTLK01000271.1 GCA_002938075.1 Alphaproteobacteria bacterium MarineAlpha3_Bin3 | reverse complement strand
CGCTTGACCTTGCCTTTTCGGCGCAGCGTATTGACCGCCGTCACCTTGACCTTGAACAGGTCTTCGACCGCCGCCTTGATCTCGAATTTATCCGCGTCCAGGGGCACCCAGAAGGTGACCTGGTTGTACTCGGATATCAGGGTCGCCTTTTCCGTCACCACGGGCGAACGGATCAGTTCATATATCCTTTCGCGGCTGGGTTTGGCCTTAGGCGGCGTGTATTTCTTCATTTCAACCGCTCCACCAGCTTCTCGACCCCGTCCTTGGTCAGCACAAGGGTATCGCGCCTGAGGATGTCGTAAACGTTGGCGCCACTGCTTGGCAGAACGTCAATGCCGTTGATATTGCTCGCGGCACAGCCAAAATTGGCGTCCACCTCGGCGCCGTCGATGACCAGGGCCCGGCCCCAGTCCAGTTTCGTCAAATGCTTGGCCAGCACGGCGGACTTGGCCTCCTTCAGCTTGGCTTTGTCCAGGACCACCAGCTTCCCTTCCGCCTGCTTGGCGCTGAGCGCCGACTTGAGCGCCAGCAGCCGGACTTTTTTCGGCAGCTTATGGGCGTGGGAACGAGTTCTCGGCCCGAAGGCCACGCCGCCGCCGCGCATCTGCGGGGCCACGGACGTTCCCTGACGGGCCCGGCCGGTCCCTTTCTGCCGGAACGGTTTTCCCTTTCTCGCCTTGACGTCGCTCCGTTCCTTGGTATGGGCCGTGCCGGCCCGTCGCTTGGCCAATTGCCAATTGACGGCCCGGGCCAGGATGTCGCGGCGGACCTCGAAGCCGAACACGGCATCGTCGAGTTCGATGGTGCCGGTTTTCTTGTTGGCGAGGGTGATGACGTCACACTGCATGGCCGGTTAGTCCTCTTTTCCCTGGTCTTTTGATTCTTCGGGCGCCTCTTGGCTTTTCTTTTCTTCCGTCGGCGCTTCATCAGCAGCCTCGTCCTTGGCGGCTGCCTGTTCTTTGGGTTTATCCTGCGGCGCATCCCCGGCCGGCGTTTCCTCGGAATCAGACTCGCTTACGGCTTCCTCTGCCGCCACTTCGTCGCCGGCGGCGTCACTGGCCGACGCCTCGCCCGGAGGTTCCGGTTCCTGTCCACGGATGGCGCAGGGAAACGGCAATCCGTCGGGAGGCAGTTTTTTCACCGCATCAGCGATACGAACGTAGCCGTCCCTGGCGCCTGGAACAGCGCCCTTAACCAGGATCAGGCCCCGTTCAGGATCGGTGCCGACGACTTCCAAGTTCTGGGTGGTGATGGTGACGTTGCCCATCTGGCCGGCCATTTTCTTGCCCTTGAATACCTTGCCCGGGTCCTGGCATTGGCCGGTGGACCCCTGGGAACGGTGACTGACCGAAACCCCATGGGAAGCCCCAAGCCCGGAAAAACTATGCCGTTTTATGACGCCGGCGAAACCCTTGCCGATGGAGGTGCCGGTCACGTCGACGAATTGGCCGGTGACGAAATGAGCCGCCGACAGTTCGGTGCCGACATCGACAAGGCCATCCTCGGAAACGCGGAATTCGGTCAATTTACGCTTCGGTTTGACCTTGGCCTTGGCATAATGGCCACGCATGGCCTTGGTGACGTTCTTGACCTTGGCCATGCCCCAACCCAGTTGCAGCGCGTTATAGCCGTCGCGTTCGGCGGTTTTCTGAGCCACCACCTGACAGCCCCCGATATCAAACACGGTCACTGGCACATGGGTGCCGTCGTCCTCGAACACGCGGGACATGCCGACTTTGCGGGCAATCAAACCGGTACGCATGACCAATAAATTCCTAATTTCTCACCCAGCCCCACCTTAGAGCTTGATTTCCACGTCGACGCCGGCCGCCAGGTCGAGCTTCATCAACGCATCGATGGTCTGTTGGGTCGGATCAACGATGTCCAACACCCGCTTGTGAGTGCGGATTTCAAACTGTTCGCGCGACTTTTTGTCGATATGGGGCGAACGCAAAACGGTGAACTTTTCGATACTCGTCGGCAACGGAATCGGACCACGCACCTGCGCCCCCGTTCTCTGCGCTGTGGCGACGATTTCCTTCACCGACTGGTCGAGCACCCTGTGATCGAACGCCTTCAAACGGATGCGGATGCTTTGTTGGTCCATAATCTTAGCCTTGTAAAAACCATCGGCCCCTTTCGGGGCCGGTTGGTTGAATCCTTATTCCTTAATCGAGGCGACGACGCCGGCGCCAACCGTGCGGCCGCCTTCGCGGATGGCGAAGCGCAGGCCGTCGTCCATGGCGATCGGCGCGATCAGCTCGACTTCCATGGTCACGTTGTCGCCCGGCATC
>PTLK01000270.1 GCA_002938075.1 Alphaproteobacteria bacterium MarineAlpha3_Bin3 | reverse complement strand
TTGCTGACATCCGCCGGCCACGAAGTCATACGCCTGAAGGCCCCGGGGGCCGACGATGTCGCCGGCTGGGCGAATTTGACCGCCGATATTTCCCTGGCCGCGCGCCAGGCATCGCCGGAATTAAAATCCGCCGACATGGAGGCCGTCTATGAAGCCTTTTTCGACGGTGTGCTATCGAATCTGGATATCTTCTCGCGCTACGCAGGCGCCGAGGAGGCCAGGAAAAACCGCGCCAAACGCGACGGTTTCGGGGGTATCGGCATCCGTTACAGGATCAAGGACGGGGTGGTGGTGGTTTCGGACGTGTTGCCCAAAAAACCCGCCGCCAAGGCCGGAATGATGAAAAACGACCGCATCACCCATGTCGACGGCAAGCCCCTTAAGGGCCTTTCGAGGAAGGCTATTTCCAACATGATTCGCGGCCCCACCCACACACTTGTCAACCTGAAGGTAGAGCGCAAGGGCGCCAGCGGCCCGTTAACGATGGCCATGGAACGGGTCCACATTTTCCTGACCACGGTGTTCGAAACCGAAAACGACGGCATCCTTGTTCTCCGGCTCAAGAGCTTCAACCAGAATACGGCCCGGTCCATGGCCAAGAAGCTGGAAAATGCCCGGGCCCGGTTGGCCGACGGACTGAGGGGCCTGGTGCTCGATCTGCGCGGCAACCCAGGAGGGTTGCTGAAGCAATCGATCAAGGTCGCGGACTTGTTGCTGACCCAAGGGAAAATCGTCAGCACCCAGGGCCGTCACGCCGAAAGCATCCACAACTACGAGGCCGGCGGCCAGGATCTGGCGTTCGGCCTGCCTGTTTTGGTGTTGGTCGACGGAAAGTCCGCCTCGGCGGCCGAGATCGTCGCCGCCGCGCTCCAGGATCGTGACCGCGCCGTGGTCATCGGCACGTCGTCTTTCGGCAAGGGATCGGTGCAAACCGTCATCAAACTCCCCAACGACGGCGAAATCACCCTCACCTGGTCCAAGTTGGTGGCGCCATCGGGATACATGCTGCATGGCCTGGGCGTCCGGCCGGCGATCTGCACCAGCGGCCTCAAGGACGGCGCCGAGGAAGCCATCAAGGCGGTGATGGCGAACCGCTCGAAAACAAAGGAAGTCCTGACCGCCTGGCGCAAGCCCGAGATTCCGGACGAAGACGTGCGCAATAAGCTTCGTCAATCATGCCCCTCGCAACGACGGCGCAATAATTTGGAGACCGAAATCGCCCGCCGGCTGATCGACGACCAGGCCCTTTATGCCCAAGCCCTGAACCTTTCGGCGCCGACCCACGAGGCCCGGTACAGACAAGGCGCCACGCTCCCCGCCTCCCCCCGGACGCCCCCCGGACACCCTTGACAGGCGGTCCGCGGACTGTATGGTTCGCGCTCCGAGAGACCCCGGACGGACCCCAAACCCGAGACACGGACCATGGCAAAACCGAGTTCCATATTGATTAAGCTGGTCAGCACCGCCGACACGGGGTTCTATTACGTGACCAAGAAGAACCCCCGCAACCTGACGGAAAAGATGGAGAAGCGTAAATACGACCCGGTCGTCCGTAAACACGTCCTGTTCAAGGAAGCCAAGATCAAATAGCGGTCTTGGAATTTCAAAAGTAAGTACTGCCCCCCCGACGGGGGTTTTTTTCATGCCTTCTATCCGGGCCGGGCCTTGATGGCGTCCCGAGCCGTCTTCGGCGGCATCGGGATGACCCTGTTACGGCCGGCGCGTTTTCTTCGACGGCCTTCAGCGCCACCCTTCCGGCGTCCGCGGTCAGGACCTCGTAATATTCGTTGGTCAGCTTGGCGGCCGGCATTTTGACGCTGGACGGCGTGTCGTCAACGATCAGGATACGCGCCGACACCGGCGATTACTTAAGTTCACCTTTAAAACGACGTGTCAGTCCAAGAACTTGGCGACCGTTTCAAGAAATGTGGGCACCGATATGGGTTTGGCGATATAGCCTTCGCACCCGCCTTCGCGGATTTTTTCCTCGTCACCCTTCATGGCGAAGGCGGTGACGGCAATCACCGGAATGTCCTTCAATTCGTCGTCGGCCTTGAGCATTTTCGTCACTTCCAGGCCCGAAATTTCGGGCAACTGAATATCCATGATGATCAGGTCGGGCCGGTTTTCACGGGCCAGTTGAAGCACGTCGCGGCCGTCCATGGTTTGCATGGTTTCGTATCCATGGGCCTGAAGCAGGTCATTGATCAGTTTCATGTTCAAATCGTTGTCTTCGACGATCAGGATGGTTTTCGCCATCGTTAATCCTTAATCTCCTGCCTCTTTGACAAGGCCTCCCTCGGGGTGCG
>PTLK01000027.1 GCA_002938075.1 Alphaproteobacteria bacterium MarineAlpha3_Bin3 | reverse complement strand
CCGATTTTGTTTATGCTAAGTTCCGACTATGGCAATTTTTCGGCAGCTCATGGGCCCGCAGTCTATCGGCTCGGGCAAGCGCTTTCAACGACCCTGCCTCAGGCTCCAAGGGGCGGTGGCTGCCTTTGGCGGCCTCAACCCCGGCCTTGGGGCCGGTCATTCCCCTTTTCTCGCATTACGGCCGAACCATCACCACCCTCCGGCAAATCCATCGTTCTGGTCGGTCTCATGGGGGCCGTGACCAGTTTTTTGTACCCCCAACAAATTTGTCGCTGCGGCCCGGCTTATTTGCCCTGATTTTTCCAAGGTAGAGTGTTGGCAGCTTGAGAAACTTGCGATCAATGGAAAAATCATCCTTGATCGGGGCAAACCACTCTAGTGACGGCTCAACCACCGTTCCGATTGTCCGCTTTGGAACAAAAGGAGACATTGACCGCACACATTGGCTATGTCTGCTTTGAGGGGTAAAGCGGACATATCGGCTTTGTTCCATAGCCTGATAGATAGACCTACTAATTTTCAGTACTGTCTCAGGTTGAAAAACCGTGGCAGACCGGGCGAAAATAAAGATCAAACGTTAATCTTTGTTAGATCGATGAACATAACAGGCGCACTTCGCCTTAGGTTCGCCTTCGTATCGAACAATGTGAAGCCCCTCTTTTTATAAAAAGGAACTGACTTTTTTTGCGTCAACAACCACAAAACGGCATCCGACAATCGGGCATATGGTCTGCCTAACGGCACCTAAGGCAAACTCAACTAGACGTGTCCCGAGGCTATGTTTTCGTTGGTAGCGCACGTCAATTGCCAGGCGAATGACGGTAGAAGCCGCGAAGCTGATCGACGCCGCTGAAGACTTTGAAGTGTGTTACACAGGGGTAAAATAGAGATAAAAGGGGGAAGAGTGTGGGAAGAAAAAGTTAAGTGATTGATATTAGAGGGAAATCGGTGGTTCTGGTCGGTCTCATGGGGGCCGGGAAAACCAGTGTCGGGCGGAAACTGGCGGAAAAACTGGACATGGCCTTCGTCGATGCCGACGAAGAAATCGTCAAGGCGGCCGCCTGTTCCATCGATAACATCTTCGAGCTTTACGGCGAAAAGGCCTTTCGCGACGTCGAGGAAAAGGTGATTTCCCGGCTGTTGGAGGAAGGGCCGCAAGTCATGGCCACCGGCGGCGGCGCCTTCATGAACCCGAAGACCCGGGCCCTGATCGCGGCGGCCAGCGTGTCCGTTTGGCTGCGCGCCGAGCTCGACGTCCTGGTGCGCAGAACCCGCCGCCGCGGCGGCCGGCCGCTGTTGAAGAACAAGGACCCCAGGGCGGCCCTGAAAAAGCTGATCGACGAGCGCTACCCGGTCTATGCCAAAGCCGACATCATCGTCGATTCCAAGGACGACGGCGCCGACGTCACGGCGCGGTTTATCGCCGACGCCCTCGACGGGCGGGGCGAAGGCGCCGCCAAGGAAGCCCGCCGATGAGCGACGGACCGGCAGCCCTGACCGTGGACCTGGGCGAACGCAGCTACGACATCCTCGTCGGCGACGGCCTGCTGGCCGGCGCCGGAAAACTGATCGCCCCGATCCTGGCCGAACCCCGGGCCGTCGTCATCACCGATGAAAACGTCGAAAAGCACTGCCTGGGAACCCTGGAGAAGTCTCTCGATGAGTCCGGGATCGACCACCAAAGTATAGTTCTCGAAGCCGGGGAACAGACCAAGGATTTCGCCCACGTCGAGGCGTTATGGGGGCAGTTGCTGGACCACCGGGTCGAGCGCACGACGACGCTGATCGCCCTTGGCGGCGGCGTTGTCGGCGACATTACCGGCTTTGCCGCCGCGGTGACGCTGCGCGGCATGGATTTCATCCAGATTCCGACGACGCTTTTGGCCCAGGTCGACAGTTCCGTCGGCGGCAAGACCGGGATCAACACCCCACAGGGCAAGAACCTGATCGGCGCCTTCCACCAGCCGCGCTTGGTTTTGGCTGACATCGGCGCCTTGGCGAGCCTGCCGCCGCGCGAGATGCGGGCCGGATACGCCGAGGTGGTCAAACACGGACTGATCGCCGACGCTGACTTTTTCGCCTGGCTGGAAGCCAACGGCCCGGCCGTCATCGAAGGCGACCCCGAAGCCTGCCGTCATGCCGTGTTGACCAGTTGCCGGGCCAAGGCGTCGATCGTCCAGGCCGATGAAACGGAGAAAGGCTCCCGGGCTCTCCTTAACCTGGGCCATACCTTTGGCCATGCCCTCGAGGCCCAGACCGGATATTCGAACGCCCTTAACCACGGCGAGGCCGTCGCCATCGGCCTTGGCCTGGCCTTCGACCTGTCGGTGCGGATGGGGCTTTGCCCCGGCGATGACCGGGACCGGCTTCGAGGCCATCTCGCCGCCGTCGGCCTTCCAGTCGGACTTGATGGCCTGACAGATGGCGGCTGGTCGGCGGCGGGCTTGATCGACCTGATTGGCCAGGACAAGAAGGTCCGCTCCGGTGCCATGACGTTCGTGCTGTTACGCGGCATCGGCCAGGCCTTCATCACCCAGGACGTCGATCTCGGGTTGTTGGCGGAAGTCCTGGAAGAAGCACTGGAGCCCCAAGGCGCTTGAGTTTCCGCCGTCCCCACGCCTCAGGCGGCATGGCGCCGGGAACCCGGCGACGCAAGGACAAGGATTAATTTTTCACCCTCTGGATACCGTTCGAGAAAACCATGTTAACCACCGTTATCATCATTACCATCCTGCTCATCCTGTCGGCCTTCTTTTCCGGCTCGGAAACCGCGCTGACGGCCGCCTCCAGGCCGTTGATGCATCAACTGGAGCAAAACGGCGACAACCGCGCCAGGATCGTCAACCGTCTTTACGAACACAAGGAAAGGCTGATCGGCGCCATTCTGCTCGGCAACAACCTGGTCAACATCATGGCCTCGGCCCTGGCGACGAGCATGCTGATCGCGCTGTTCGGCGATGCCGGGATCGCCTATGCGACCATCGCCATGACGCTGCTGGTCCTGATCTTCGCCGAAATCCTGCCCAAGACCTACGCCTTCAGGAACGCCAACCAAGCAGCCCGGGACGTCGCCCCGGCGGTCAACATCCTGGTCTCTGTGTTGACACCGGTCACGGCGGTCATCAATTTCGTCGTCGGCGCCATCCTCAAGGTGTTCCGTATCGAATATCACGCCGAGGAAGTTTTCGGTTCCACCGCCGAGGAGCTTCGCGGGGCGATCGAGCTTCACGCCGGCGAGGACGAGGACGATGAAGAAGACGTTAAGCAGGAACGGGCGATGCTGCGCAGCGTTCTTGACCTTGGCGAGGTGCAGGTCGGCGAAATCATGATCCACCGCAAGAACATCACCGCCATCAACGCCGATCTGCCGCCGAAGCAGGTGGTCAACGAGGTTCTGGAAAGCCCCTACACCCGGTTTCCTTTGTGGCGCGACGATCCGGACAACATCGTCGGCGTGCTTCACGCCAAGTCGCTGCTGCGCGAGTTGCGGACCCTGGGCGAGGATTTGACCGACCTCGACGTGATGGCGTTGGCGGCCAAACCGTGGTTCATCCCCGAACAGACCCTGCTCGACGATCAGCTGAACGCTTTTCGTCAGCGCCGCGAGCACTTCTCGCTGGTGGTCGATGAATACGGCAGCCTGATGGGGGTAGTGACGCTGGAGGATATCCTCGAGGAAATCGTCGGCGAGATCGATGACGAGCACGACGTTTCCGTATCCGGCGTCGTGCCCCGTGCGGATGGTAGCTATCTGATCGACGGCGGCGTCACCATTCGCGACCTCAACCGTGAATTCGAATGGAATCTGCCCGACGAAGAGGCGGCGACGGTGGCCGGATTGGTGCTCCATGAATCGCGCCGCATCCCCGAGGTCGGCCAACGGTTCATGTTCTACGGGTTCCGGTTCGAAATCGTCCGCCGGCACCGCCATCAGATCACCTGCATCCGGGTCACGCCGCCCCGCGAAAGGGGCTGATTGGGAATAATCCGCCGTTGAAAGCGGAACGGCTTAGCCCCTGGAATCCCACTGGTTTATCGAACCCTCTTGCGTGGCCCCCCCCCGCTTGCCCTAAAATAAAAAAAGGTTCTTAGGCTAGGAAATGTCAAAAGGAGTTGGGCAATGCAACGGAAAATAATGCCCGACATTGTCAACAAACAATCGATCAGCGCGCTGAAGCCGGATAACACCGTCTACGAAGCCGCCACCATGATGGCCAAGGTCAATGTCGCCGCCATCGTCGTCGAGGACGACAAGGGTCTGATGACCGGCATCGTCACCGAACGCGATCTGACCCGGCGTGTCGTCGCCAAGGGCCTGGATGCGAAAAAAACGCCGATCACCGACATCATGACCGCCAATCCCGATACCCTGGCGCCCGATGATTCCGCCGGCGATGCCCTGGAATTGATGCAGGCCCGCCATTTCCGCCATCTGCCGGTGGTCGAGGACGGTAAATGCGTCGGCATGGTATCGATCCGCGACCTGTATATGGCGGTGAAATTATCGCTTGAGGAAAACATCCGAGAAACCGAGGCTTTCGTTTTCGGCGACCGCTACGGCGGCTGAAAAATACCGCCACCACCCGCCGGTTCCCCGAACCCCGCCGATGGCCGGGGATCCGCTGTTTGAGGGACCCACCGCCATGCCGCTCTCCAAACCGCAACCGCGCAAGCATCTTCATACCCGCGACATCCAATGCCGGGGCTATGAAAGGGAAGACGGCCTTTGGGATATCGAAGCAGAGATCGTCGACACCAAGACCTATTCCTTCGACAACGTCGACCGCGGCGGGGTCGCCGCCGGCGAGGCGGTCCATCATATGATGATTAGGCTTTCCCTGGACGACGACCTGGTGGTCCACAAGGCCGAAGGCGTGACCGAGGCCGCCCCCTACGCGATCTGCGGCGACATTGCGGGCGACCTGAAAACCCTGGAAGGGGCGGCCATTACCCCCGGATGGCGCAAGGAAGTGTTCAAGCGCCTGGGCGGCGTCAAGGGGTGCACGCACATCACCGACCTGCTGGTCGGGCCGATGGCGGTCACCGCGCACCAGACTATCGCCACGGCCCGGAAAAAGCGCCACGCGGCGGGCGCCGACGGTGGCCCGCCACCGCAACTGAACACGTGCCACGCCTATGCCCAGGGCAGCGTCGTGGTCAGGCGGCTGTGGCCTGATTTTTACAAGGAAACCTAGGCCTTACCACCTAGCGGTGGGCGCCAAGCTCGGGCAGGAGCATCGACGTGGTTCCCCTTTGCAGGGCGCCATATTCAGCGACAACGGTCCGGAAATAGGTAATGATAAAGGCGCGCACCGCCAATGTGCGGCTGGCGCCCTGGCGGTGGGTTTCGATCAACGAACAAAGCTCATGCAGGGTCAGCCCTTCGCATTGGCAAATGTCGTTCATGGCCTCCCAACTGGCCTGTTCAAGGCGAAGACTCGTTCTGCGGCCGTTGATGGTGATGTTTTTGCTTATCAATTTCGTTTTCATATCTATTTGTTTAACTTTTTTTATAGAGGCCGTTTTCCGAAAATTCCCTTTCGATAGAAAACTATCCCTTGAGCAACGGCAAGGGTCAACCTCCAGCCGGCGGGCAACCCCCTGCGCCCGAGGCAAGGTTAAAATTGCTTCGAATTATCGCCAAAACTCCCAACGCCTCTCGAAAGGGGGGAACGGTTCGATCCGTTTTAAGTTATTCACAACCCTGCTAGTTGGTAACTTTCGAACATAATACAACATGATATCAAGTATGCATAAGGACATACCCCGCTATTCATGATTCCTCACATACGGAATCCCGGGGGCTACCTTATGTTCTTCTGGCATGGGTCATCCTTTTTTGGGGCGTCAACTGGCCGATCATGAAAATGGGGCTGCAGTTCATCACCCCGTTGTGGTTCGCGGCGACAAGGGTGTTTCTGGGCGCGCTGTGCTTGTTCGCTTTCCTGGCCCTGAAGGGTGGCGTCCGCCTCCCCGGCCGGGGTGAAATCTCGATCCTGGTTTCCGTCGCCGTGTTCCAGATCGCCCTGCCGACGGAGTTGATCCATACCGGCCTGTCTTGCATGGATGCGGGACGCTCGGCGATCCTGGTTTTCACCATTCCGTTGTGGGTGGCGCCGATAGCCTTCTTTGCCCTGGGTGAACGGCTGACCCGCATGAACCTGGTCGGGCTGGCGATGGGCTTGGCGGGGATCGCCGTCCTGTTCAATCCGCTGAGCTTCAATTTCTCAAACCCTTCGGCGCTCACCGGCAACGGGTTCATGTTCCTGGCGTCGATGAGTTTCGCCGTCGCCATCATCCTCATCCGCCGTCATACCTGGAGGGGGCCGATTATCCAGTTGATGCCCTGGCAAATGCTATTGGGAACGGCTTTACTGGTGGTCGCCGCGGCGGCCATCGAAGGCGATCCCGGCTTCGAGTGGTCGGCCCCCCTGATCGCCATCATGGTCTATAACGGGCCGGTCGCGTCGGGGTTCTGTTTTTGGGCTTATGTCACGGTTTCCCGGAACCTGCCGGCCATGAGCAAGGCCCTCGGGTCGCTGAGGGTGCCGGTATTGGATGTCTTGTTTTCGGCCCTGATACTGGGCGAGGAGATTTCGCTGATCATCGTCTCCGGCCTGATCTTGATTTCAATCGGCGTGCTGGCCGTCACCGTGGGTGACCTGAAGCAACTGAAATTTCTGTAAGGCATTGAAATTAAAAGGGTCAAGGACGAAATTTTCCGTCCCCCGCTTGTCACCGCATAACCGATCGCCCATAGTTGACGGGTTATGGCGAATACGTTGAATCCCATAGAGCTTGAGCGTTTCGGGGCCGAAGAACCGGAAATCCGCTGCTGCGACTGGCCCGGCTGCGACGGCGACGGCGAACACCGGGCACCGAAATCCAGGAACGAACTCAAAAACTATCACTGGTTCTGCCTCGGCCACGTGCGCCAGTACAACGCCGGCTGGAATTTTTACGAAGGCATGACCGACGCCGAGGTCGAGGCCGACGTCCGCCGCGATACGGTGTGGCACCGCCCGAGTTGGCCCTTCGGCGGCACAAACAATTTCAATGGGGGCAAAAACGGCGATTTCCCGTTCACCGCCGACGACCTGATGGGCCAATGGGGCGGGTTCGGCCCCGAATGGGACCCGGACGGTGGCTATGGGCAGCGTCCGGACCGCAACGCCAAGCCGGGGACCCGTCAGGCCTGGGCGGTGGCCGTGTTTGGACTTTCCGGCCCGGTGGTCGCCGAGGCGGTAAAGGGGCGCTACAAGGAACTGGTCAAGCGGCACCACCCCGACACCAACGGCGGCGACAAGGGGGGGGAGGAAAAAATCAAGGAAATCAACGAGGCCTACCAGATTATCATGGACATGCTGGCGGCCTGACGAACCGCGGGCGCAAGAAATTGGCCTTGTTTTTTCGGGGCGCCGGGACCAAATTACGCCCCCCACGCCAGACATCTGGAACATCTTCTTATGACGACCTCGGAAACCATCGACACGGCCACCCCGCCGCTGTCCCAGCAAATGCCGGACTTGACGATTTCGGTGCGCCAGTTGTTCGGCATCGACAGCGACATGGAGGTCCCGGCCTTCAGCAAGCCCGAGGACCACGTGCCGGACGTCGATGACGCCTACCGCTTCGACCACGACACGACGCTGGCCATCCTGTCCGGTTTCGCCCACAACCGCCGGGTCATGATCCAGGGCTACCACGGGACCGGCAAATCCACCCATATCGAGCAGGTGGCGGCGCGGCTCAACTGGCCCTGCATCCGCATCAACCTGGACAGCCATATCAGCCGCATCGATCTTATCGGCAAGGACGCCATCGTCTTGCGCGACGGCCAGCAGGTGACGGAATTCCGCGAAGGCATGCTGCCCTGGGCGGTGCAGAATCCGACGGCGCTGGTGTTCGACGAATACGACGCCGGGCGGCCCGACGTGATGTTCGTGATCCAGCGGGTGCTGGAGGTCGAGGGCAAGCTGACGTTGCTGGACCAGAACCGGGTAATTCGCCCGCACCCCTATTTCAGGCTGTTTTCGACCACCAACACGATCGGCCTGGGCGACACCACCGGGCTTTACCACGGCACCCAACAGATCAACCAGGGGCAGATGGACCGCTGGAACATCGTCGCGACCCTGAACTACCTGTCCCACGAGGAAGAGATTGAAATCGTCCTCGCCAAGGTGCCTTCCTACAAAACCAAGGAAGGGCGCCAAAAGGCAAGCGCCATGGTCGAGGTCGCGGACCTGACCCGCGCCGGATTCATGAACGGCGACATTTCGACGGTGATGTCGCCCAGGACGGTCATCACCTGGGCCGAGAACACCGAAATCTTCAACGATCTTGCCTTCGCCTTCCGGCTGACGTTCCTCAACAAGTGCGACGAGGTCGAACGTCCCGTGGTCGCCGAATACTATCAGCGCTGCATGGGCGAGGAATTGCCGGAATCGGCGGCGCAAGAAGTAACCTAGGTCGAGGTATTCCCTTGGCCCCAGCTGAAAACGCCCCTGATCTTGTTAAACGGGTCACCGCCGCGGCCTTGAAAGCGCTTTCCGGTCGCCAAGAGGTGAGCGTCCAATTTGGCCACGGCGGCGCGTCGGTGAGCGAGGAAACGGTTCTTCTTCCGGCGCCGGCGCCGCAGGTAAACATGGCGGCGATGACCAAGCTGCGCGGTGTTTCAGACTCCCTAGCGCTCCGGCTTCGCTACCACGACGAGGCCATCCACCGTAAAAACCTCCCTTCCGGGGCCGAGGCCCGCGCCGTGTTCGAGGCCGTCGAGCAGGTGCGCTGCGAAAGCCTGGGCGCCCGGCGCTTGACCGGGGTCGCCGACAATCTGGGCGCGCTCCTGGAGGAACGCTGCCGGGCCAAGGGGTTCGCCGGCGTCACCGAGCGCAAGGACGCCAACCTGGCCGACGTCCTGGGCCTTATGGCGCGCCAGCGGATCACCGGCGAGGCGCCGCCCGAGGCGGCCGAACGGATGGTCGAAATCTGGCGCGGCTGGCTCGAAAAACGCCTCGGCCAAAGGATGCGCAAGCTGGCCGAATCGGCCGACGATCAGGAAGCCTTCGCGGCCCGGATGATGGACGTGATCCAGGCTCTCAACCTGATCGACGATCGGGCCGACCCCCTGGACCCGGACGACCCGGACCGCGACGATGACGCCGGCGACGACGATCCCGACGGCGGCGATCAGGAGCTGGAAGCCGACGGGGCGATGGCCGGACAGCGGGGCGAGGGCGAGTTGGTCGACGACGGCGACACTTCCGACAGCGACGGCGACGAGTTGATGGCCGGCGACGGCGACGAGGAACCGGCCGGGCCGTCGCCATGGGACCACCAATGGATGAAGAACGACCTGCCTAGCGAAGCCGTCTACCGGGTCTTTACCACGGCCTATGATGAAATTGTCGAGGCCGAGACTCTGTGCGAGGCGGACGAGCTGGCCCGGCTCCGCCATCAGCTCGACCAGCAGCTTTCCCACCTTCAGGGCGTGGTCTCGCGCCTTGCCAACCGCCTGCAGCGCCGGCTCATGGCCAAGCAGACCCGGTCCTGGGAATTCGACCTGGAGGAAGGGTTGCTGAACGCCGGCCGGCTGGCCCGCGTCGTCGCCAATCCCCTGCAACCGTTGAGCTTTAAACAAGAGCGCGAAACCGAGTTCCGCGACACCGTGGTGACGCTGCTGATCGACAATTCCGGTTCCATGCGCGGGCGGCCGATCACGGTCGCGGCGATGAGCGCCGACATCCTCGCCCGGACGCTGGAGCGGTGCGGCGTCAAGGTCGAGATCCTGGGTTTCACCACGCGGTCCTGGAAGGGCGGCACGGCGCGGGAAAAATGGGTCAACGGCGGCAAGCCCAAGAATCCGGGAAGGCTCAACGACCTTCGCCACATCGTTTATAAGAGCGCCGACATGCCGTGGCGGCGGGCGCGCAAGAATTTAGGCCTGATGCTGCGCGAAGGGCTGTTGAAGGAAAACATCGACGGCGAGGCCCTGTTGTGGGCCCATCAGCGGCTTTTGGGCCGGATCGAGCAACGCCGCATCCTGATGGTGATTTCCGACGGCGCGCCAGTCGATGACGCGACGCTGAGCGCCAACCCCGGCAATTACCTGGAAAGACACCTGCGCGAAGTCATTCACTGGATCGAGACCCGCTCGGACGTCGAACTGGCGGCCATCGGCATCGGCCATGACGTGACCCGCTATTACCGCCGGGCGGTGACCCTGATCGACGCCGAGGAACTGGGCGGCGCGATGATGAAGAACCTGACCGACCTGTTCGACGAGGACGGAACGCCGCCCCTCAGGCGAAGGGCCTGAGCCCTCCCTTAAACCTTCAATCGGTTTCCGTTTTGGAGGACGACGAGATGAAAAACGCGGCCCTCTATACCGCCGGCACGATCTTCGGCATGGTTTCGCTGGCCCACCTGGTGCGCTATTTCCGCGCCGACGAGGTCCTGATCGGCGGCTATTCGATCCCCGTTCCGTGGTCGCTAATTCTCGGCCTGGTTATCCTGGGGCTGGCCGGCTGGATGGTCGCCGCGGCCCGGCAATAGGCCGTTCCGGCGCCGCCAGCGGCCCTCCCCCGAGCCCGGCAATCCGTGTTATACTGACCGTTCCGGACCCGGTTGAAGGCCCGGTTGAAGGAAAACGCCGATGACCGTCACCGTAGAGCCGGTGGACGCCCCCCTGGGCGCTTTAGTGAAGGGCGTCGATCTTTCGGCGCCGCTGGACGATACCGCGTTCGCCGCCATCCGCCGGGCCCTGGTCGATCATCTGGTATTGGTGATTTCCGGCCTGCCCGGAGATTTCCAGGCGTTGCTGGCGTTCGGGCGCCGTTTCGGAACCTTGGTGCCGCACGTCTTGGAGCAGTACCACCATCCCGAAACGTCCGAGGTCTCGATCATTTCCACCGACCCCGCGACCGGCGCCGGGCGCACCACCGACATGCCCGCCGGCGCCTTCTGGCATTCCGATCTCAGCTATGACGCCAACCCGTCGGACGCCACCATGCTCTATTCCGTCGACGTGCCCGACGAAGGCGGCGATACGCTATTCGCCAACATGGTCCTCGCCTACGAGACCCTGCCCGAGGCCACGAAACAAAGGATAAAGGGCTTGCTGGCCGTTCACCGGTACGGCTACCGCGGCGACGGCGCCGTCGTCGACCTCGACCAGGAACAGGAGTCCGGCCATCCAGACGTCTTGCATCCGGTGGTCCGCACCCACCGGGAAAGCGGCAAGATGGCGTTGTTCGTCAATCCCGGGTTCACCGTCCGCATCGAGGGCATGGACGAAGACGAAAGCCGCGAGCTGCTGGACGAATTGTTCGAGCACGCGACGAAACCGGAATTTATCTACCGCCACAAATGGCAACCCGGCCAGATCGTCGCCAGCGACAACCGGGCGACCATGCATTCGGCCACCGGCGGCTACGAGGGCAAGCCCCGGACCCTGTGGCGGATGATCGTCGGCGGCACCGGCTAGGAGAAATCCCCGCCTTCAGCCGCCGAGGTTTTCCTTGAAGAACGCCATCGTCCTTTGCCAGGCCAGCTTGGCGTCCTGCTTGTCGTAGCGCGCGCTTGTCGGGTTGGCGAACGCGTGCTGGGCTTCGTACCAATGGCTTTTGTAGGCCTTGCCGGCCTTGTCCATTTCGGCCTCGAAGGCGGAGACCATCTTTTGGTTGATCCACTGGTCCCCGGTGGCGAAATGGCCGAGCACAGGGCCCTTGAGCGCCTTCAGGTCGTCGGCGTCGACGCGGCCGTAATAGACCACCGTGGCATCGACGGGCGTGGCGATCGAAGCATCCAGGGACAAGCCGCCGCCGAAGCACCAGCCGATGGTGCCCACCTTGCCGGTGACTTTTTCGTGCGCCTTCAGCCATTTCACCCAGGCCTTGACGGTTTCGGTGCCCTGGACGGGATCGACGGAATTCATGTAGCGCCGGGCCGCCTCGCGGTCGCCGGGCGCCGCCACCTTGCCGGCGTACATATCCAGCGCCAGCGCGACATAGCCCAGGCGGGCGAATTCGGCGGCCACCGACTTGATCTGATCGTTCAGGCCCCACCATTCGTGAATCAGCAGGACGGCGGCGGCCGGGGCCTTCGCCGGCAGGGCCAGGGAACCTGAAACCTTGCGGCCGGCGGCGGGTATGGTCACCGTTTCCAGCCCCCCGGCGGCGACCCGGGCCAGCAACGGGTCGGCCAGCACGACGGCCAGCGGCAGGCCAGCGGCAAGGCCCTTGACCATGTGGCGGCGGCTGATCATGTTCATTTCCGCTTTCCTCCCTATATGGAAATAGCGCTCCGGCAAGGATAGCCGCGCTTGATCGGCATTAAAACCGGGCGTTGTTGACGATCCGGTCAGGGGAAACGGTTCAGGAGTTAAAAAGGACCAAAATGGGTGGGCGCTTTGATGGCGGTTTTTTCCCGGGGCCCGGGCTGGAACTCGTGCTTGTGGCCCTGGTCCTGTTCGCGGGTCCGGTCCTTGCCGTCGCCGAACCGATCGACGTCCGGATCACCCCGGTGCCTCTCAGCGCCGATGACCCGGGCCTGGAAACCGCCGGCAGGCTCAAATACCGCGGCGGCATTCATTTGGTTGCCGATGATCCCACTTTCGGCGGCCTTTCGGCCCTCGGCGTCAGCGACGACGGCAAGCGGATGGTGGCGCTGTCGGACCGCGGCCGGAGGTTCTCCGCCCGTCTCGTCTACGATGAAACGGGAAACCTTGCCGGCCTTCGGAACACCGATCTTGCCACCATGGCCGGCCTCGACGGCGCGCCTTTGTCATCGAGGGACGACGGCGACGCCGAATCCATGAGCCCCGGCATCGAAGGCGAGATTATCGTCGCCTTCGAACGGCGCCACCGGCTGTGGCGGTATCTGCCGGGGGTGACGGTGCCGGAGCCGCTGCCGGGACCCGACGAAATGCAGGATTTGCCCTTCAACAACGGCATCGAGGCCCTGACCCTGTTGGCCGACGGCAGCCTGTTGGCCCTGAGCGAAGGAAAACAGGGACGAAAACAAACCGTCGGCTGGATCAGCAGCCGCGACGGCTGGTCGGTCCTGACCTTTCCGACCCCGGACGGCTTTCGGGTGACCGGGGCGGCGACCATGGCGGGCGGCGATGTTTTGGTGTTGGAAAGGTTTTTCACCCTCCGGGGATCGAACCGGGTGCGGCTGAAACGGATTTCCGCCGCGACCATCAAACCCGGGGGGGTGCTGGCCGGAACAGTCATTGCCCGGCTTCGCCCTCCCTTGACGGTCGATAATTTCGAGGGGATCGATGTCCGCAAGGGACCGGCGGGGGAGATTTTCATCTATCTTGTCTCCGACGATAATTTCAATCCCGAGCAAAGGACCCTGTTGATGATGTTCGAGTTGATGGAATAATGGCGGCATGGAAACCGGATTAAAAGGGTTATTCCGCCTCTTGAGGATGGTCCTTGCGGCCGGGCTGATGGGGCCCCGTCCCTAGGCGTTGCCAAGGCCGCCGGCCTTCATCACTGGGTTTCCGACACCTACAACGACCGGATTTTGCTGCTGAAGCAGCCTTGAGGTCGCGCACGAAAAGAGCCGTCGGCGAATGGTCGAAGAAGGTCTGGAAAATTTCCTCGCTCTCAAGGAGCGAATTCGCCGCGCTAACGCACTTGCCGCCGGCGCCGCGCTTTTGCCTGGCGACTTCGCGTTGCAGGGCTTCCAGCTCTTCAATGAGCCGTGCCTTGGTCTTGTTCTGGTGTTTTTGACGGCGTTTCTTGGCGC
>PTLK01000269.1 GCA_002938075.1 Alphaproteobacteria bacterium MarineAlpha3_Bin3 | reverse complement strand
ATGAGCAAGCCCGACAAGAACGACTGGCCGGCGCGGCTTTTCGACGACCTGATCGAAGGGGGCGTGACCCTGTTCACCCACGTCCCCGACTCCGGCAACGCCAAGCTGATCGAACTCGCCAATTCCCATAACCAAGCCCAGACAGTGCTTTTGACCTCCGAGGAGGAAGGCGTCGCCATCTGCGCCGGCGCCGACCTAGTGGGCAAGCGGGCGATTTTGTGCATGCAGTCGTCCGGCGTCGGCAACTGCCCTAATTTCCTGTCGTTGGTCAAGGGCGGGCGGTTCCCGGTCCTGATGATGATTTCCATGCGTGGCGATTACGGCGAACAGAACCCGTGGCAGTACCCCATGGGACAGGCCGTGGAGCCGATCCTGCATGCCATGGGGGTGCTGACCTTCCGGGTCGACACCGCGGACGACCTGAAACCGGCGACCAACGCGACGCTGGCGGCGGTGTTTGGCGGCGGCCACGGGGCGGCTTTAATCCTGTCGCAGAAATTCCTCGGCGCCAAACCGTTCCCGAAAGCCGCCCCGGCCCCAAAGACCCAATGAGGGGCCGAATGACATGACCGCGCCGACCCCCATTCCGACACTCGACCGCCGCGACGTCTTGGCGGTGCTGTTCCCGAAGCCCGACGATTATTTGTTCATCTCCGGGCTCGCCGGCTCGGCCCGCGACACCGCGGGATTGACCGGCGACAGGGCCAACCTGTTCGCCATGGCCGGCACCATGGGCGCCGCCGTGCCGATGGGCCTCGGCCTCGCCCTGTCGGCGCCCGAGGCCCGGGTGGCGGTGATTACCGGCGACGGCGAGATGCTGATGAACGTCGGCGTGCTGGCCACGGTGGCGACCCTGGCGCCCCAGAACCTGTCGATCGTCTGCATCGACAACGGGTGTCACGGCGAGACCGGCGGCCAGCCCGGACACACGGCGATGAACACCGACCTGGCGCTGATGGCAAAAGGCGCCGGCCTGGCGTCGACCATGACCGCCAATACCGCCGACGATTTGGCCGAGGGAGCGAAATTCCTCATCGAGGCGGCGGCGCCCAGGCTTTTGGTGCTGCGGGTGACCGCCGGGCCGCCGACGGCCTTCGTCCGCAACCTAGACCCGGCCGAATGCCGGCTCAGGTTCCGCCAAGCCACCCTCAGCGGCGGCTGAACCGGGTCATGGTCTCCTAAACGGGCAACGGACAGGGATTGGAGTGTGCCTGTCCGCTTTCAGTCCGAGACCGGACGGTCTGGGGGCCATTGTCTATGTCGCTGATTAGCCAGAAACGGACCCGGGGACGCGGGTTAGAGGCTCGCGCCTACCACATGGGATAGATGTCGTCCTGCGGATTGTTTTGGCATGCTGGGCGGCGGATTGGCGGTAATTGAAGGGGAGCTCCTTGTAGAAATCGAGGACGCTAGCGGCAATCTCCGCGCCCCTCCGCTCGCTGCCCGAACCGCCGCCGCTAGTCTCATTCATTATCAGTCCCCCCATGCCCGCCGGTAACCCAAACCTTTACTTCGCCTCCCGGCCAGAGGTTGGTAGACAATTTCACGCGGCCTCGGAAGCTGCCCTGTGCACACGCCTCATTGACAACCTCCGCGGACGGGCTTATATATTTCAAGTTCTTTATTTGTTCTTTTTATCAATATCGCTCTTTGACATCTTGAATAGCTTTTTCCCACATCAACCTTACCTCCCGGGGGTGCATAGGGCCGCTTGCGTTCTTTTGCCTTTCAACCTTCGAAAGGTTTTGAAAACCACCCGTACCCGACCCC
The DNA here is from genome assembly GCA_002938075.1 of Alphaproteobacteria bacterium MarineAlpha3_Bin3. Lineage (GTDB taxonomy): Bacteria > Pseudomonadota > Alphaproteobacteria > Rhodospirillales > Casp-alpha2 > Casp-alpha2. Next base: position 584 of record PTLK01000269.1, on the reverse strand, counting down.
CCACCAGCCACCCGATAACCACTAAATTTCCACCCAATGTCCACCCCATGCCGACCGTTTGCACAACGGATGCCGACCGATGTCCACCGTTGCTCACCCCAGGATTCCAGGACGGAAAGGGTTTTCTTTACACTCAAGGTCTTGCGGGTTCCGGAGCGCCAGGCGCCAACGCCGACTCCACCGCCGCCCAGGCCTGGATCGGGGAAGCCTAAAGGTTTTAGGGGCCGGGGCGGCTTGCTTATAGCGTTTCAGGTTTGATCGTGCCTGGACGATCAACCATGCGTTCAGACGCCCATTCATGCCCCACTGGGGCTGACGCCCGCCACGCGGCGGGTTGCGGCTTAACCCCGCAACCAGAGCCCATAAAGTCCGAATGATTCCATTCAAACTTGACGTGCTCTAGTATGCCCGCATGTCGCCGAAACCGTCCCCCACTCCCCTTATCGTTGCCCTTTGCGCCGCCCAAATCGTCTCCATGCTCGGGGCCGCGACCTTTCCGGCGCTGTTGCCGACATTCCTCGCCGAATGGAACCTGTCCAAAACCGACGCCGGGTGGCTGAACGGCATTTACTATGTCGGCTATC
>PTLK01000268.1 GCA_002938075.1 Alphaproteobacteria bacterium MarineAlpha3_Bin3 | reverse complement strand
CCGGGTCCGTGGCGCCCTCGGTGCCGATGGCGAGGACGCGGCTCTTGCCGTCCAGCCCGAGGGCCTCGCCCAAGGCCGGGGACCGGGCGGCGGCAATGGCGGCGGCCAGTCCGGCGACGGCGGATTCCCCGGCCATTACGGCGGCATCGCCGAAAGGCGACCGCGCCAGGAGCCGCATGGTCGGCGCGACCAGGCTTTCGGGGATGGTCAGGAAGTCGTCCGCCCCCTCAGCCAAGGACTCCCAGGCTAGGAGCGACACCTCGCCGCAGGAAAGGCCGGCCATGAGGGTTTCCTCGGTGATCTCGACGGGCCGCGGCTCGCCGGATACGGCGCTGGCGTGGAGGCAGGCCGCCAGTTCAGGCTCGACAACTACGAAGCGCGGCCGGTCGGCGCCCCACCGCTGGCGGAAAACGTCGTGCACCGCTGCGGCTAGGCCGCCGGCCCCCCCCTTGCACGAAGACATGGGTGGGAAGGACTCCCGCCGATTGTTCGATGAGTTCCGTGACCATCACCGTATAGCCCTCCATGACCCTTTTCGGGACCTCCCGGTAGCCCTCATAGGAGGTATCGGAGACCACGAAGCGGCCATGGGTTTCGGCGTCTTCGGAACATTGGCGGACGGACTCGTCATAGTTGCCGGCGATCCGGATGACCTGGGCACCTAGGTCCTCCATGGCCTTGGCGCGGCTCTCACTGACTTCCGCGTGGATGTAAATCACACAGGGGCATCCGTACGTCCGCGCCCCCCAGGCAACGGAACGGCCATGGTTGCCGTCGGTGGCAGAGGTGACGGTAATGGTCTCGACTGCATCCTGGTAGGCACCGCTCATGAGGTCTTCCGGAGTGGTCCCCACCTTTTCGGCCAGCAGACAGGAAACGGCATAGGCGCCGCCGAGGGCCTTGAAGCTGCCGAGACCGAACCGCCCGCCCTCGTCCTTAAACATCATATCCGCGACACCCAGGGCAGTGGCTAGGCCCGCCAAACGGACCAGCGGGGTCGGCACGTATCCGTCCCAGGCGGTGATGCGGTTCCAGGCCGCCCGCGCACCCTCTTGGCTGATGACCGCCGTATTCCCTTTCCCGTCCCCGGACGGGTCGTTATGGAAATGATCGATCCTAGCGCTCTCGAACGGAGCGAGTTCCGTTTGTGTCATGGCCTCGGATGTCCCCATATTCTTTTTCGAGTCCAGGAAGGCGCCCATTTAGGACAACCTCGCGCCTTTGGACCTCCTGGTTGATTGCAGCTTATCAACCGCCGCCAGGTATGTCCGCTTTCGGGGGCAAAGCGGACATAATTCAGGGTGTGGCTGAATGTCCGCTAATAGCCAGAAGCAGACGTTAGAACGAGTTCTCAAAAGTCCGAAATCTTCCAAAACCGGCTTTACGGAAATCCCCCTTGAATCCGCTCAAATCAGCTTAAGTATCCTGCGGACTAGCGGCCAACCTCAAAGGGGTGGCCGCGTCATCGGGGTCTGACGAGGGCGCGCACTTGTTGCATCAGCGCTTCGGCACGAAACGTCCTCGACGCGCTGACATCGAACCCGGCGGCCGCGAGAGCGCGGGCGGTCCAGGTGTTGCAGGTATTGAAGAGGTGAAAGCTGCCTTTTGCGGGATAAAAGCGGCTCGTAGCGTAGAGCCCTGGTCCCGTGGCGCCGGCGCGCACGGCTCCGGAGCGCTCGAAGCTGGCGTCGACGAAATCGATGAGACGGCGGAAGTTTTCATCGTCGATCGGAAGTGAAACGACCTCGGCTTTCGAGTAGACGCGCGCGGGTTCCGCCCACAGGCCGGCGACATGAACGACGGCCGGGGTCGGAACGAGCGCGGCCTGCAAGGACATGCCGAAGGTCGGCTGCTTGGCCGGATAGTAGACGGCGTCGCCCCAGCCGAACTCGAGGAAATCTGCCGCGGGGAAATCCATCGTCTCGGGAAGCCGATCGGGCGGAAGGTCGGCCTTCGCCACGACGATGCCGCTGTGCCAACCGTTGCTGGTGACGAAAATGACGGTCTTCGCGCCCAGGTAGGTTTGGCTCGGGGGCGGGGCGGGCGGCGGCGCCGCACAGGCCGTCAGCAGCAACGCTAGCACCAGCACGATCCAGGGTCGGGGTCGCGGGAGACGAATGTCGTTGGATCGTCGCGCAAATATTGGCATGCGGTTTATCCTAAATCGCCGCAGGGTCATTCCAACAGTATAGAGCCTATCCACCGCGCGACGGGCGCATGGCCTTCGTGCGCTCGCCGGACGGCATCTCCGTCGAGCTGTTGCAGAAGGGCGACGCGCTGGAGCCGGCGGAACCCTGGTCGTCGATGGAAAACACCGGCACCTGGTAGATGCGATCAGTCCGGCCTTCCCGGTCCGTTTGTCCCCT
>PTLK01000267.1 GCA_002938075.1 Alphaproteobacteria bacterium MarineAlpha3_Bin3 | reverse complement strand
ACTACTTGTGAATCCCTGACAAACCCCGAGTCGGCGTGGAAAGTTCCGGGACGCGCCTTAAGCCGGCATCAGGTCGAAGGCGACACTGATCCGCGTCTCTTCGGTCTCGAAGGGGATGGTGCCGTGGTAGAAATAGGACGGGAACAGGACCATCAGCCCTTCCTCGGGCCGGATCAGCCGCGCTCCTTTTTCTTGAAGCGTGTCCGGCGTGCCATCCAGCATCGCCGCCGTTTCGGCGAAGGCGATCCAGCCGTCGTGGCCTTTCGTTTCCGCCACCGCCGCCGGCACCTGGGCGTAATAGACGCCGCTCAGCCAGGCGTCGGGGTGGATATGGGCCGTCTGGTAGCCCCGCGCCGGCAGCACCACGGCCCACACAGTCAGCGTGAACCGCTCGGGCGGCGCGGCGAGGAACGGATGTGCCGGGTCCATGCCCATCCGTTGACGGTAGACATCCCCCCTCTCGATGATGATCTGCTCCAGCGCCGCCACCGGGCCTTTCGGTTCCTGCAACAGCTCGCCGGTGTGCTTGCCGTGCCGCGTCGCGTTGTGGGTCGGATCGCCGAACAGGGTCGGATGGCTTTCGATGTGGTCGCGGAACGCAACGTTGAAGGCTTGCACGCTGTCGAAGCCCGGCACCTGTCTGATCCGCACCGTTTCGATGAAGCGGTCGAAATCGACCAGGGCGCGGGCCGCCTCGCCCTCGCCCCGGGCCGTCAGCACCGCCCCCTTCAAGGATAAATTCCGGGTGCTGCCGGGGGCTACCTCGAGGCCAGCGTCGACCGCCTCGAGGGCGGCGTCGAGGTCGCCGGCCTTGAGCAGCGCCGAGGCGAACATCCAATGCAGGACGGACTCCGCCGGGTGGGCCTCGATGGCCTTGCTGAAGACTTCGAAGGCCCGGTCGCGGTCGCCGGCCTCGAAAAGGGCCTCGGCTAGGTTGCCCTGAGCGTCGGCGAAACCGGGCTCGATCTCCAGCGCCCGTTCGTAGGAAGCGATTGCGTCCGGCCGCTTGCCGAGCCTGCCCAAGACGTTGCCGAGGTTGAAGTGGGCTGCATGGGAGCCGGGGTCGGTCTCGATGGCTTGTCTGTAGGCGGCCTCGGCCTGCTCCAATTCGCCGGTGGCGGCGTAGACGTTGCCGAGGCTTGAGTAGGCGCCGGCGAAGCCGGGCTTCAGTTCAACCGCCCGCTCCAGCGCCTCGATCGCCTGGCCGTGCCGGCCCAGGGACTTATAGGCGACGCCGAGCTTGAAATGCGCCTCGTCGAGGTCGGGTTGCAGTTCGGCCGCCCGCTCCAGGGCCTGCACAGCCTCGTTGTGCTGGTGGCGGGCCAGCAGCATGGTACCGAGATTGAAGTGCGCGTTGCCGTAATCGGGGTCGGCCTCGACGGCGGTCTGGAACGACTCGATGGCCTCGCTGGTGCGCCCCAGGCGCTGGTGGACGGAGCCGGCGGAATTGTGGGCAACGGCGAAATCGGGTTTCAGGGCCAGGGCCTTGCCGATCAATTGGAGGGCGTTTTCCAGGCGGCCCTGCTGCAGGGCGACGACGCCGAGCATGTGCAGCACTGCCGCGTTTTCCGGGGCGTTTTCCGGCGCCTCGGCGAGGACGCGCTCATAGATGGCCTGGGCTTCGTCGAGGCGCCCGGCGTGATGGTGCCGGCGGCCCTCTTCGATGGCTTGCGAACGGTCAGCGGGGGAATGATCGCCAGGGGATTGATCGCCGGGGGAATCGGAGGGCGTCGTCATCGGCCCAGTATAGCGGAAAATTCGCCGGGGACCCTCACCAAAGGGGATTGGGGGGCGCTAATCCAGGGTGAGCATTTTCTTTCTCGGCGTTTAAGCACTTGTGTAAGCAGGCTTTTGGTCCTTGAACTAAGGGTTCAGGTATTGATCACTGTCCCTGAGGTCTGTTTATAGCCAAAAGCGGACCTATTGCGCCGCGATTATCTTCCCAGCCAATGGAAACCTTTGACCGATGATGTCATCAAGTGGCTGGGGCATTAGTTAGTCAGCGGATTGACCCCAAAACTTCAGTTCAGCAGTTGTGATGATGGGGATAGGTTTGAATGCCGTTATCCAATTCATTATCTCGTCGCGTTTCTCAGGAGCCACATCGTTATCTCCGAGCAAGTCACTACAAAGGACTAACAGTTCAATCAGGATTCTGAAGCTCCAATATAGAGAGAAGGCCTCCCAATAACTTGAGAAGGCACTAGGGTCAGGACTCATTGATTGAGATAGAAGATGACGAAGGCGGCGATGCATATGGCGGAAAAGAAGGTATGAGGGCATCGGTCATAGCGGGTCGCGACACGTCGCCAGTCTTTGAGTTTTCCGAACATGCATTCGACCTTGTGGCGTTGGCGGTAGAGTGTTTTGCAGTACGC
>PTLK01000266.1 GCA_002938075.1 Alphaproteobacteria bacterium MarineAlpha3_Bin3 | reverse complement strand
CGAACGCCACCTTTTTCTCTCAATCGCGCTAAGCCACTCTGGACACCGTCTGAGAACGCCATTTCCGCCTGTCCCTCTCGTTCGGCCAGGGCGACATCAAGGTAAATGATTCGCTCGTCCAAGTTTGCCTGCCGAACGACCGAGGTCAGGTCGGCGAAATTTTAAGGAAACGGCTCAAAGGTGTGGACTGTGCCATGGAAGGTAGGCCGAGCGGCAATCAGCACCGAATACCACCCCCAGTTAGCGCCGACATCGAAAAAAACGTCGTCATCGCCTACCAACTGGTCGAGCAGCGCTGACGTCTCAGGTTCATAGATGGGCTTGTTCTGCGGCATGTAAAGTGTGCCAAATTGAGTGTTGCAAGCACAAAACAATATTGTCCGTGAGCCTGCCGGCGTCTCAACCCGCACCCGTCCACTCCCCTTAACGCCAAGGGCCAACAAAAACCGGAACAATTGCTTAGCTGGTTTACCGATGAACCGCTTCGAGACTCGCCGTCGCGGCCGGAACGCCGTCTCGTAGACCTGCGCCAAGAAGGGCAGAGATTCCACCTCAAATGGGTTGCGCAGAGCGACCCGCAACGAATGACGTTGGCGTCACTAATCATTTTCATAGCCATTTTTTGTGATACTAAAAAATGATCATTATGAAGTGTGGCTATAAGAAAAGGACATTTTCGATAGAAATGCCCAACGTGCGGATTTGAATTCCCTCGAGTCCGGTGATGGATGAGGCTGTTGTCCGACCCCTTCATCACGCCCAACTAATAACCAACGACGAACGGTTATTCAATTCCTGCCCCAGGTCGGCAAAGGTTTCCTGCCGGACGCGCTAATCTTGATCGAGGCGCGCCCGCCCGGCCAAGCAGAAGGCCATCATCAATAGAAAGCTGACCTGCCACCAGGCCGACCAGAACGAGAAGCTAAACAGCCCCGAGCTCCAGTATCCGACGTTGACGAGAAGGGCCGCAAGAAGCGCCGTATTGCCGGACTTGAGGAAATCGCCGGAAAGCTTGAGACACAACGTGATCACCAGGGTCAGAAGCGCGAAAGCGCCGAGCGCGCCGGTTTCCGTGAACACCTCGACCAGCCAATTATGCGGGTGGGCGGGGATGACGTTCAGATTGTTGTTGGGCAACTTCAAATCGGCCCCGGGTAAGAAATTTATCACGTTGATGCCGTTACCGAACCATGGTGACCGCATGCCAATGTCGATGGCATGAACCCAGATCGTCTGACGCTGATAGTCAATCAGCCATCGGGGTAGTATGGTTACGATGCCTTCCAAGATCGTTGGCAACGGGAGTGTCAGGCGGGTATCGTGCAGCCACAGCAACACGGCCAGAATGATGGAAAAGAGCACAACGCCAACCGCCATGTTGACAGCGAGATTCCGGCGAACACACATCATCAGCCCGGCGCCCACGACCGCGATCGCCAACAGCCCGGCTATGGCGGAACGATTGTTGGTCAACAGGACGACGCCAAACAGGCCAATGACGGTCACGGCAGCTAGGCTCCGCCAGTGCCCGCCCAGGCGCCAGCCCCCCCAAACGAGAACCGGCGCCATCAGGACCGTCAAGGCCGCGTAAGGTTTCAGGATATCGCGCGGCCGGAACCCCGGATACGGCAAATCAATCCAAACCCAACTGCGAACGAAGGACAGAACCTCGGGCAGGAAAGTCAACGAGAACAGCGCGAACAGGGTGGCAATCGCCCCGGTGACTATCAACGCCTTGAGAGCGAGGGCCAGTGCTTCCTGGCGCTCCGACAACATGGCCGCGAGGAAGAAAATCAAGCCGATGAAAACGGGGACACGAACCCAGGCTTCCATTGATCTCAGGGGTTGCGGCGAGACCACCATGCTCGGAAGCCAGAGCGCCAACGTCACCAGCACCATCATTCCGATCGGCGTACGGACTTGGCCCAGCAGCGCCCGCCAGTATTGGCGCCGTTCCGGAAACCAAACCAGCAGGAGGACGGCCAGTATCAGTGGTAGGGCCATGATCACCCTTCCGAAAACGAGCCACGGAACGGCGATTCCCGTCAAAACCGCGATCAGTTTGGCGGTGGGAGGTATGGCACTGATTGTCATCGACGATTTTTCGATCGTGAATGTCGGCTGTTACCCGTGGCGCCCGGAGTCAGGGAACGTCTGAGGACTAGAAAACGGCCTTTCGGGCCCTTCCCAGCGGACAAAACCATAATCAACCCGATCAAAACAAGCGTAAAAGCGATCCGCAAGGTGAACCAAGAAATGTCGAAATCGAGATTTCTGCTATCGCACTCGAGGCCCCATCTCTCCACCTTCCTGACCGTCGCCAATATCCAAACGAATTCGGTGACAATGAAAACGTACGACAAACCCTAGTATTCCAGACACCCTAATTTTCTATCGCCATGAACATAGTCA
>PTLK01000265.1 GCA_002938075.1 Alphaproteobacteria bacterium MarineAlpha3_Bin3 | reverse complement strand
CCGAACAATCGGGCCATATCCGCGAGGTCGGCATCGAGCTCTACCAGCAGATGCTGGAAGAAGCGGTGGCCGAGGCCCGGGGGCTGGCCCAAGGACTGAATGGGGGCCGCAAGGGCGACGACGACTGGAGCCCGGCCATCGCCGTCGGCATGCCGGTGATGATCCCGGATTCCTACGTCGGCGATCTGACCGTGCGCCTAGGCCTATACCGGCGCCTGTCCTGGCTGTCGGAAGGGGACCAAATAGACGCCTTCGCCGCCGAGTTGATCGACCGCTTCGGGCCGCTGCCGGACGAGGTGGAGAACCTGTTGCAGATCGTCGCCTTGAAAAAACTGTGCCGCGAAGCCGGCATCGAAAAGGTCGATGCCGGGATCAAGGGCGCGGCGGTGTCGTTCCGCAAGGACCATTTCGCCAACCCGGCGGGGCTGGTGGCGTGGATCACCGGCCATGAGGAGACGGCGAAGCTCCGCCCGGACCATACCCTCGTCCTCATGCGCGATTGGCAAGACCCCGCCGAACGGATGCAAGGGGTCCGCTATCTGGTCGGCGAACTGACGCGCCTCGCCGGCGAAGGGGAGGGCCAAGGGAATCCATAAGGAATACCCATAACAGTCGCCCATAACAGTCAGTGGCGGCTAATGGACCTGGGTTTTGTCCGCTGGCGCGGCGAGGCTGGCGGCATCACGACGGTCAGGCCCAAATCCCGTCCGGCCTTCATGGTGGTTTCGATCAACAGCTTGCACAGCGCGTGCAGCAGGTTCTTGTTTAAGGCGAGCTTGATTTTCGAGCCCGTCTGGGTCTTCAACAACAACCGCGTCGGGCCACCGTTTCCCGGTTCCACGGAACCGCCGACCACCAACAGCGGGTCCGAGCCGGGGGTCAAGTTTTGATAACTTTTTTCGTGCTTGCGTGAGCAATCGGCATCGCTGACGGCTTTCTGGTGCTCCATAGCCATGACCGCCTTCTTGACCTTGGGCATCAGGTCGCGTTTCAGGTCGGGCTGTTTTTCCAAAACCTTGATCAGCGCCGCCCACAGCACGCGCACGAAGCGGCGGGTCAGCATAAGCTGATATTCCTTCTTGTCCGTGGTGCCGACGCGAAGCAGCAGCCGGTCCTGTTCGGCCGAGTAGCTCATGGTGATTTGATGAAGCGCGCTCGGCATATCGCGGATTCAGGCCGCGTCTTCGGTGGCCAGCGCGGCGTCCAGCATGCGGGCCAGAACCTGCGGCTCCTGGGCGCCGGAAATGACGAATTTTTCGTTGAAGGCGAACGACGGCACGCCGTTGATGCCAAGACGGTGGGCGCGGACGTTTTCATCATGGATCGCGCCCACGTCGGCGTCGGTGTTCAGATAGGCCTCGACCTCCTGGGCGTCGAGCCCGTTGGCGGCGCCGATTTCGGTGAGGACGCGAAGGTCTCCGATATCGCGGCCGTTGATGAAGAATTCCACGAACAACGCCTCGACCACCTCGTCGGCGAGCCCGCGTTCGTGGGCGAAGCGCACCAGGCGGTGTGAATCGACCGAATTGGGCGTCTTGCCGATGCGCTCGAAGGCGAAATCGATCTCCACCGACTGGCCGGCCTCGCCGATGGTGCCGTAGATACGGTTGATCCGGGATTCGCTGCCGAACTTCTTGACCAGATAGGCGGTGCGGTCGATGCCTTCCGGGGGCATTTCCGGATTGAGCAAAAACGGCCGCCAATTGGGTTTGACTCGGATTTGGGGACGCATGGACAGGGCCATTTCCAGCCGTCTTTTGCCGATATAGCACCAGGGGCAGACGGTATCGAAGATGATGTCGATTTCCATTCGATCGCGGGTCCGTAACGGTGGCGGGAATAGCCTAACGGGTGGATGAAAATGTAGCCGTTTCTTGTCCCCGTACCAAGGAGGAAGAGGACCTTAAAAACCCTGCCGACAGTGATTTTCGCTGCCATCCCGCGGCCACGGTTGCGGCGGCGGAGCATGTCGTCGTTAAATGGCGGTCGCTCGAAGCAAAGCATGACAGGCTCGCTTTTTCCATACGCGTAAACACGGGGGTAGGGAAAACGCATTTAACTAGCTTGAAATCATGCAGACAGACGCGAGCCCACGACGGCGCGGCGAGCAACAAGGCTGGGCTAGGTCGAACTCGAGGGCAGGGCGATTGGGGCAACGGTTGCACTGGTCCCGAGAACCAGTAAGGGCGTCCTCTGTATGCCTTGGAGAGCGGGGCACCCAGCTCACTGGCCTCATCGATGGTCACAAGGATGGTCACATCACCTCGAAAATCCAGCAGCCGACCTCTAAATCAACCAGGCCGGCGGGACCGAAACGCCCAGCCCAGGGAATAAAAAGGTACCCTTCTTATCAGGGAAGACGGTAGAAAATAAGGGCGCTCAATGAACAGCCAACTTAACACTGTATGTGTAGGGGTCGCGGGTTC
>PTLK01000264.1 GCA_002938075.1 Alphaproteobacteria bacterium MarineAlpha3_Bin3 | reverse complement strand
ACGGCTTCGCTTTCGGGTTGTCGCGGCCGGGGCATGTCGACCGGCAGATCAAGGACGATGCTTCCCGGGCCGCCGGACATGAAAAGAACCCGGTCGGCCAAGTATAAGGCTTCGCGCAGGTCATGGGTGACGAACAGGACCGTCGACGAACGCCGTCCGCAGAGTTCCAGCAAGACACGGCGCAGGTGGTTGGCGACCGGCGCGTCGAGCGACAAAAATGGTTCATCCAGAAGCAGCAACCCCGGTTCGTTGAGAAACGCCCGGGCCAGAGCCACGCGTCGGCGCATGCCGCCCGAAAGATGGGCGGGATAGGCGTCAGCAAATTCCGCCAATCCCATTTCCGCCAGCAATTCATCGACCCGTTGGCCGGTGGATGCGGCATCCTTTTCAACCAGACGAATGTTATCGCGCACCGTCAGCCACGGCATCAGCCGGGGGGTTTGGAACATGTGGCCTGTCATCGGCCCGTCTTCCGGGGCAACGCCGTCGACCAGGACCGACCCTTCGACATCGGAATTGAGCCCGCCGATCAGGTTGAGAAGCGTTGTCTTCCCGCACCCGGACGGCCCGACCACTGAGGCGAATTCACCCTCCTCGACCTTGAAATGAAGATCGGTAAGGACCTCCAAGGGCGCCTGGCCTGGCCGGGGATAGGATTTCCGGATGATTTCGATGTCCAGCGCGCTCATGTTCGCCACTCGCTCAATCGACGGTCAAGCGGCGCCAGTATCAACACTTCGATGGCCATGACCACGGCGATAAAGGAGAAGCTGTAGGCCAGGATACTAGTGATATCGAAAAACTGGAAATAAACGCCGAGCTTGAAACCGACCCCGTTGCTACGGCCCAGAAGTTCGACCACCAGCACGATCTTCCAAACCAGCGCCAGGCCGGACCGGGCCGAGGCCAGAAGGTAGGGATAAAGCTGCGGCAGGTAGACCCGGAAGAATGTTCGCCGGGTTTCGATACGAAAGGCTCGGGCAACCTGCAACAGGTCCCTGTCAACGGCCCTTGCCCCTTCGCGCATGGTGACGACGACAATCGGAAATTTGTTGATGGCGACGGCAAGAATCGCCGCGAACTCACCCAAGCCTAACCACAGGTAACACAGGATAATGACGACCAGCGCGGGAATGTTGAGCGCCAGCACCAAAACTCCGTCCAGCGCCGCGTCCCAGCGCCGGTTGGACCCCATCACCATGCCCAGGGCGGTGCCGAAGGCCATGGCGACAAAAAAGCTGACCCCGACCCGGAGAAGCGTGAACCCGCCATGATACAAAAGCTCGCCGTTATATATGTGATCGACAATAGCCCGGATAACCTGCCAGGGGTCGGGGAGCATGCGGGTGTCAGCCAGTTCTGCCCCCACCTGCCAAACGGCAAGGAAGGCCACTGCGGAAAAAACGCGAATTCGGGATTCAAATTTCCGGTTCGCAGTTTCGGCCATGGCCCGGCGTTCTTCCTCTAGTACCGCCAACCGGACCAGAAGGTCCCCGGCGCTAGGACCGGGCTTTCACCGACCAAATCGCGGCCGCCGTATTCGGCAAGGGTCTTGAACAGGGACTTGGCGGCGGCGATGTCCTCGTCCCCGAAAGACTTCGGGATACCGGCCCGATAGGCTTTGCGAAGGGCGACAAAGGTTTCGTCGTTCTTGGCCTTGGTCAGTGGCCGTAGGCGGTCCCATTCGGCGTCCGATGAGGCCAGAATTTTCTTCGCCGCGCGAAGCGAGCGAAGGAAGCCCTTGATGGCAGGGCCGTAGTCTTTGGCCCAGCGTTCACTGAACACCCATCCGATCAGGGGCGGACGTCTGTTGATGCCAAGCGCCGGCAGCAAGTCGGTGACGCTGATCAGTTCTACCATGCCCGCCGACTTCAGGCGCGCCGTGTAATGCCAGAAGTTCAGGACCGCGGGAATTTCGCCATTGAGCATGATCTTGTTCAACAGCGGCGGCGCCGCGAACGTCGGCTTGGCGATATCCTTCAAATCGGCGCCGATGGATCTCATGGCATAGGCCCGCAGCATCAACCAGCTTTTATCGACGGGGCCGCCGGCGATGCCGATCTTACGGCCGCGCAAATTACCGATGGTTTTGATCCCTGAGTCGGGGCGAACCATCAAGCTGCCGACGGCGACGGAATGGGGAACGAAGGTGAAATCGGCGCCGGCGGTGCGCTGGCGCGAAACCCAGATCCAATCGGTGACGATGACGTCCACCGCGCCGCCCTGCAGGGCGACGGCGCTGGCATTCTTGCCGCCGAGCTTGGTCACCAGCAATTCAACCCCTTCCTTGCGATCGAGGTCGTGGTGCTTGACGACATTAAGTTCCCAGTTGACGGTGCCATAGGACAACACCCCTGCCCTGACCTTCGCCAACTCCGCGTGCGCCTCTGCGACGACGAAAAGGCCAATGACGAACGCCAACTGGAACAGCCAGGGC
>PTLK01000263.1 GCA_002938075.1 Alphaproteobacteria bacterium MarineAlpha3_Bin3 | reverse complement strand
GGCACCGTGGAGGGCCTGGGCTGGGCCGCGGCTTACGGGATCGGGTAGGGGTCTTTACCGGTCTTCCCAGGCTTTGACTTCCTGGCGCTGTTCGCCCAGGCCTTCGACGCCCAAGCGCATGACGTCGCCGGGCTTGAGGAAGATCGGCGGCTCATGGCCGAGGCCCACCCCCGGCGGCGTGCCGGTGGCGATGACGTCGCCCGGCAACAGGGTCATATAGCGGCTGATGTCGCTGACCAGATGGCGGACGCCGAAGATCATGTCCGAGGTGTTGGCGTCCTGGCGGTGGGTGTTGTTGACGTCGAGCCAAAGTTTCAGGTTCCGCGGGTTCGGCACCTCGTCCGGGGTCACCAGCCAGGGCCCCAATGGCGCGAAGGTGTCGAAGCTCTTGCCCTTGACCCACTGGCCGCACCGTTCCAGTTGAAATTCGCGTTCTGATACGTCGTTGATGATCGAATAGCCGGCGATGACGTCCAAGGCGTCGGCTTGCTCCACGTACTGCGCCTTGCGCCCGATGATCACCGCCAGTTCGACCTCCCAATCGCCCTTGACGGAATCCTTGGGCAGGACCACTGGATCGTTGGGTCCGCTGAGCGAGGTCACGGCCTTTGAAAACAAAATCGGCTGTTCGGGAATGTCGATCTTGGCTTCCTCGCCGTGGGCGGCGTAATTGATGCCGACGGCGATGATTTTGCCGACCCCCGCCACCGGCGGGCCGAGCCGGGTGGTGCCCTCGACGAGGGGCAGCGAGTCCATTTCCAGCTTGGTGATCTGCGCCAGCCGGTCGGACGCCAGGAAGGCGCCGTCAATGTCGTTGATCTTGTCGGACAAGTCCCGGATTCGGCCTTCTTCGTCCAACAGGCCGGGTTTCTCCTGACCCTTGGGGCCGTAACGCAGCAGTTTCATGATTCCTCCGAAATCCCCCTGAAATCCCTGGGCGCGGTGAAACACTACCTTTAACAATCGCCCGGTCAACTAATACGGGGCGGAATGAGAACGGCGGATGGCTCACTGTTAAGTGCTGATATGGTAATGGGGTCGTTTTCCCGACAGAGAGGGTCCGTCCATGACCGATAACCCAAAAGACATCAACGAACAGCTCGAGGAACTCAAACGGGCTTACGTGAAAGGCCTCGGGGCCAAGATCGAGTAAGTCGAGGCCGCCGCCGGGGCCGTCCGGACCGACCCGTTGTCGGGGCCAGGGCTCGAAGCCCTGGGCGCCCTGAAACAGCTTGTCCACAAACTGGCCGGATCGGGCGGAACTTTCGGGTTTTGGGAAATCAGCAACGCGGCGGAAAGGGCCAAAACCGCCTGCGAGGCGTTGCTGGAATCGCCTTCGATGGACCGTTGGCGGTCCATCGAAGGCCATCTCGAAGAATTGCGGAACGCCGTCAATGGCGCGCTCGATGGTGGCTAACCCTCGCCTTCCTTGAACAACGGCAAAAGGGAAGCAGCTTGCGTGATGTCGGCCGCCGTCAGGGCCTTGAAACCGTCGCCCTCCAACCTCAAAGCTTCCTCCCTTTCGCCATCCCCGCCTCCGTGGCCGGTAAGAACGTGTACCCCGCCGGCCAGGCCGGCGCCTTTCCCCGCCGCCAGGTCCTGGGCCCTATCGCCGACGATCCACGATTTCCCCAAGTCTACCGGCAGTCTTTCGGCGGTGGCCAGCAACATGCCGGGGTTGGGTTTGCGCCACGAGTGGTCGGGCTTGTCATAGGGCGGGCGGCCGTCGCCATGGTGCGGGCAGGCGAAAACGGCGTTGATGAAGGCGCCTTCGGTGGCCAAATCGTCGATGATCTTTTCCTGCACCTCGGCGAATTCCCCCCAGCCGTAACGGCCATGGGCGATGCCGGCCTGGTTGGTGACCAGGATCACGGGGAAACCGCGAACGTTGGCTTTCGTGATGACGCCGGCGGCGCCGTCGATGAGGCGGACATCGGCGGGCCGGTGAAGGTAATGGACTTCCTCGACCACCACGCCGTCGCGGTCGAGAAACAGGCCCGGGCGCAGGCCCGCGCCCTGGGCCCTGTTGAGCACCTGGGACCACAGCCCGTCGGCGTCGATTTCGGCGCCCAGAGGCAAACCCTCATCCGAAACAGCGTCTCCGGCCATGACCGATCAACCCTTTTCCATCCGCTTTGAACCTTTCACTTAATATGCTATCACTGCTGGGTGGGAAAGATACCGTTGGGGAAAAGACACCGTTTCGGGAAAAGCCACCATGGACCCCGATAAATCCACGCAAATCCAACCCGATAACCTGACCAACTGCACCGCGCGGTGGGGGTTGTTGGCATTTGGCTGGCTGAATGTCGGGCTCGGCATTATCGGTGTTGTCGTGCCCGGTATGCCGACCACGATTTCCCTGATTATCGCCGTCTGGGCGTTTTCGAAATGCTCCGTCCGCTTCCAGCACTGGCTTTGGGAACACCCGAAATTCGGGCCGTCGATC
>PTLK01000262.1 GCA_002938075.1 Alphaproteobacteria bacterium MarineAlpha3_Bin3 | reverse complement strand
CGAAACGTCGGCCCGTTTCTGCCAGCCGGCGCGGTCCAGTTCCGGGTCGAGGTGTTGCTCTTGCGGATAGCCTATGCAGAGGTAGGCGATCAGCTTCCACGAGGTCTCCACCTCCAGGATTTCGGCGATCTTGTCCGGGTCGAGGATCGACACCCAGCCCATGCCGAGCCCCCGGGCGCGGGCCGCCAGCCACAGCGTCGTCACCGCGCCGACGACGGAATATTCCAGCATCTCGGGCATCGTCTTGCGTCCGAGGCCGCGGCCGGCCGTGGTTTCGGTATCGGCGAAGACGGCCAGGTGCACCGGCGCTTCCTTCAGCCCGGCCAGCTTCAACGACGCATAAAGCTTTGCCTGTTGGCCGTCGTAATCGGCCAGCGCATCGGCGTTGCGGGCCTCGAAGTCGGCGATCACCTTATCCCGGCGGCCGGCGTCGGCGACGGTGACGAAGCGCCACGGCTGGCTGTTGCCGACGCTGGGGGCCAGCGCCGCCAAGCCGATCAGCTCGTCGATCAGCGCGTCCTCGACCGCTTCCGCGCGGAACCGCCTAACGTCGCGGCGCCAGCGGAACAGGTCTTCGAGCCGGGCCCGAAAGGGGGCGTCGAAATCGGGCGGCCGGGGCGGGGCGGTGTCGTCCATGGGAATACTGTAGACCTTGGCGGGCGGGCAATCGAGCCCCAGAAAGGATACCAACAAATGGGGGCCGCGAAAGGAACCATGGGCACCCCCCGGCCTTGCGCCGGATGGATTGCGGGCATAGGCTTCGGGCCAAGCGGGCGTGGCGGAACTGGTATACGCGCAGGACTTAAAATCCTGTGTCTAAGTGACATGTGGGTTCGAGTCCCACCGCCCGCACCACTTCCGTCGCGCCAGGGGGCACATGCGGGACCCCGCCGCCCGCCCCATTTCCATCGCCTCAAGCCGCCCCATACCATCGCCATCCTTGAATAATTTCACGCTTTGCCCGATCTTAGGCGGCACAGGCGTTTTATCTGGGAAGCTTGAGGGAGACATGCCGAAAAATTTCGCCGGCAAGACCTACGAGGTATTCGTGGGCGAAGGGAAGCGGTGGATTATCGATTCCACCCATGCGACCCGCTCGGCGGCGTTGGAGGTGGCGGAGGAACTGCTGAAGGCGGCCAACCACGACGGCGTGCGCGTGGTCGCCGAAAACGAGCGCACCGGCGAAGAAGAGATCATCTTCGAGGAAAGCATCGACCGTGACGACAAGGTGATCAAGCTCAACCCGGTCGAGGACGCGCCGTTGTGCGCCGAGTTCATCGATTTCTACCGTTTCCCGGCCCGGCGCACCGCCGGGCGGCTGCTCCGCAACTACCTGGACGATCAGGGCATGACGGCGCTGGAGATGATCTACAACCCGGCCCAGTTGCTGATGTTCGAAAGGAACGACAGGATGTTTGCCCCGGCCATGCAAAGGATCGGCGCCATTCAGGCCAAGGCGACGGGCGAACAGCCGGCAAAACGCACGGACGCCCTTTTCAAGACCTTCGACATCATCAAGGAACGGGCGAAGACGTCCGCCGACGCGGAGAAATATTCGGCGCTGTTGAAGGCCAAGGGACTAGACTCGCTGATCGACGGCGCCGGGCAGTGGGAGAAGGAGGAAAACCGCGAATTCGTCATCCGCGGCGCCATGGCCTCCCACATCACCTCGTGCCGCGACGGCGACGGAAAACTGCAATTGCTGATCGGCCTGTCCCGCGACCATCCCGGCCCCGAGGCGGTGGCCTACCTGGACGAGATCACCGCCGAGATCCTCGACGGCGCGGCGGCGGTGATGGAGGTCCTGGGCGGCCAGCCGGACGCGGCGGCCGCCAACCGCAAGCTCATCAACCTAAGCTGCGGGCGCTGCCAGCCGCCGAAAAACCCGATTTCGTGCATCGTCGAGCTGAACGACATGATCGCCCGGCTGGACATGCCGTTGACCCGCCAGGTGCTGCTGGAAAGGGTCGAGAACGAAATCGGCGGCATCCGCCCCCTGACCCGGGAAGGCAAGACCGTCGACCGGGAAGCCTTCGCCGTCCTGGTCAGGGAACTGGCCGAGGACGACGGCCTCATGGGCGGGCCGGGGATGGGCGCCGCGGTCGTCGGCCGCGCCCGCATCACGCTCACCAAGGGCGAAAGCGACCTGAGCGCCGAGCAGGCCATCGACCACCTGCTCGACCTGATGCCCAACCGTGCCGTGCGCTTGGGCTTCCTCCTCGATCTGGCGGCCTCTGCGCTGTTCGAGAAGGAAGGCGACGTGATCCAGCAGGCGCTGGACAGGATATCCCAGCAGTTGAGCTTCCTGGCCTCGCTTATGCACAATGCCGAAAGCCCGGAAAAGGTCGCCTTGGTGGTCGAGAAGCTGAAGCGGCGGCTCGACAACGACTCCCTGCCCGAGGATTGGCGCCAGGGGCTGTCCGCCAGTCTCGACGAACTGGTCCAGAGGGCGAAGGGTG
>PTLK01000261.1 GCA_002938075.1 Alphaproteobacteria bacterium MarineAlpha3_Bin3 | reverse complement strand
ACGGCACCCCCACGGTATCGTAGAGCCTGACCTGACGCCGGTTGAAGGTGGTGTTACCCAGGAGCGTCATGACCAGCCACCAAGGCAGGATGCCGAGGATGTCCATGTAACAGATGTCGATGACCTCGAAGCCCGCGCCCCCGAGGAGCGCCGACAGATCTTGGCGAAGGTGGCGCCGATAATGGCCCACGACCTCGTCTAGTTTCGAATACAAAAACGGCAACGCGGGAACGAAGACAGCCAGCTTACCGCCCTTTTCCAGGAGTTCCCGAACACCCGCCAGGACGGCCGCGTCGTCCTTGATATGCTCGAGCACGTTTACCATGACGACAGTATTACACCTACCCCGGTGGCTCGCTTCAAGATAGTTATCGACACTCGAGTTGTGTATGAAAACGTCGTCGCGCCCGCCGAACCGCTGATGAAGCACTGAAGTGAAATAGGTCGACGGCTCGACCAGGCAGAGATCGTCGGATAGGGGCAGCAGGTGTTCGCTTATGGACCCTATGCCGGACCCGATCTCGACGACCCGGCCGCCAACATGGGGGCGAATGGTATCGATGATCCAATCGTAGTAACGCGGCATCTCCGCGATGATTTCGAGTTCGCGGGCAAGAAATCTGTCCATGGCGACCAACAGCCGGAAAATTGTCGAGACGGGATTTGGATTCCCAAGGCCGCCCTCTTCTACACAATCGCGGCTGACATTCCAATAATCATGAAAACGGTGCCGATCAGGGGCAAATGGGTTTTCGGGTCGGCCAGGACGGCGCCAGTGACGGCGTCGGCGGAGGCACCCGGGTAGGCGGCCCAGAGGACCAGGGCCCCGAGCCAATCGACCGTCGTCCCGGACAACCTGAAAACGCGGTTTGACCGTCTTCAAGAAAGATTGATTTCCCTATTCCTTCGGACTGCGATAGACTGCGAACATTGATCCCCGACATGGGCGGCTTGGCGCCGGTGGAGGGGAACAATTCGGTTGGGGAGCCGTTTGATTTGAAAGGGCTTGATCATGAAACGTATTGGACTCCTTGCCGCTTTTTCCTTTTTCTTGACCGCGGCGACGGCATTTGCCGACGGTCAGCTAAACGCGGTTGCCTTCCAGCCCCTTCCCCGAGGGTCGGCCCTGTTCGTCCGGCCGCTCGATAATTCCGACCACAACCTGATCCTGCAGAAGGATTTTGAGCGCGTCCTGAGGCAAAAGGGCTATACCGTGTCCAGGGACGCGGCCCTGATCCTTACCTTCGAAACCCGCGATACCGCCGGCTTCTGGTCCGGCGGCGGCCCCAACCGGCTTGTCGAGTTGAGCAACAACCCCGACCAAACGGGCATCGAAGCGCCGAGGGTCCGCCTCAACCTTTTCAATTCCGCCCGCGGCGGCCTGTTGAACCCCGACCGCAGGGAATTGACCCAGACGGTAACGCCCAGCAGTTTCCGCATCGACATCACCATCGACGACAAATCGAACGGTAAACGCCTGTGGCAGGGTTGGAGCAGCGCCGACATCGGCCCCGGCGACAATCGCAAAATGACCCGAAACATGATTCCGATTCTCGTCAACAGCCTGGGACAGACCGTGCGCCAGAAGTCGTTCCCGCTGCAATAATTGCCGCCGGCGACCCTCTCCGGATTCAAATTTCACCCTTTTTTTACTCACCTGCATCTCAACCGCTTCCTTCTTCAGGCCTCTTTCAACCCCCCTATATTTCTATTATTTCGATATTTCTAGAATTATTGTTTATATTAGGAAAGCCTTGGACTACACTATCCCCATGAACGAAGAAAATGCGGCTAAATGCCTAGCCGAGCTGGGCAGTCCAACCCGGCTGGCGGTATTCCGGCTGTTGGTCCGGGCCGGTCCCACCGGCATGGTGGTCGGCGACCTCCAGCGCCGCCTGCAAATTCCGGCCTCCACCCTGTCGCACCACATCGCCAGGCTGGCCTGGGCCGGGTTGGTGGAACAGCGGCGCCGGGGCCGGAGCCTTCACTGCTTTGCCAGAACCGAGGTGATGGACGGTTTGGTGACCTATCTGACCGCCGAATGCTGCGCCAGTTTCGACGACGAAAAGACGGACCAGCCCGCGGCCTGAACAATACGGGCTCCCAGGAACAATATGGGTCCCCCGGCCCGCAGATGAGGACAACGACCGATGAACCCCGAACCCCTTGACCATGTTCTAAGGCAGGTCGCTTCCTCCGGCGGGTTGATGACGGCAAGGACCTGGGGCGGCCATTCCCTGAAACTCTTTTCCCACGTCGATTCCGTCATATGGGCGATGGTAGGGATTTACCTGGGCCTTTTCCTTCTCGCCCCGGCCGGGTGCCGGAAAGTCTGAGCTTCGTCGGTTCGGCGCTGATTTACTTTTCCCCCTTTATACTGCTGTCCGTCGCCGTCGCCGCGGCGGCCCGGGCCACCGGGTCGGAAAAGCTGATCGCCGGCGTTTTTTCCGGCCGCCCGGCCGCTATGATCGCCG
>PTLK01000260.1 GCA_002938075.1 Alphaproteobacteria bacterium MarineAlpha3_Bin3 | reverse complement strand
CTTCGGGGGCCGGTTCCTTAATGGTGATTTTCTCTGCGTCGGTTTCCGTATCTTCCTGGATGACGATGGCGTCGGCGCCGTCGGGAACGGGCGCGCCGGTGAAGATGCGTACCGTCTCGCCGCGGCCGACGGAACCCTGGTAACCAGCGCCGGCCGCCGACTGGCCGATCCGCTTCAGGGTCACCGGAACATTTTCAACGTCGTCTGAACGGACCGCGTAGCCGTCCATGGCCGAAACGGCGACCGGCGGGTGGCTGACCCGCGATGACACGTCTTCGGCCAAGACCCGGCCCAGGGCGGCGGGAAGCGGCACCTGCTCGGTGGATACCCGGGACACCCCTTCGACGACCTTGGCCAGCGCTTCGGCGACGGAGATCATTCACTCGGCCTCGAAGGTCCCGGACTTGCCGCCGGCCTTGTGGACCAGTCGGACGTCCGTGATCTTCATGCCCCGGTCGACGGCCTTGCACATGTCATAGACGGTCAGCGCCGCCACCGCGACCGCGGTCAGGGCTTCCATCTCGACCCCAGTTTGGCCCTTGAGCTTGCACGTGGCGGTAATATCGACGGCGTTGCGCCCGGGGTCGCAGACCAGGTCGACGGTCACCGAAGTCAGTTCCAGGGGATGGCAGAGAGGGATCAGGTCGGGCGTGCGCTTGGCGCCCATGATGCCGGCCAACTGGGCAACGGACAGCACGTCGCCTTTCGTGCCCCCGCCGGCCTGGATCAAGGCCATGGTTTCGGGCTCCATGGTCACAGTGCCTTTGGCCGTCGCCGTGCGCTGCGTTGCCTGCTTGTTCGACACATCGACCATGACCGCGTTCCCTTCGTCGTCCAGGTGGGTGAACTTGGCCATGTTCTCAGGCCCTCGCGCTTTCGGGTTCGGCCGAGGCGAGAAGGGCGCGGGTCGCGGCCTCGACGTCGTCTTCGCGCATCAGCGATTCACCGACCAGGAAACAGTTGACCCCCGCCTTCGACAGCCGGGCCAGGTCCTCCGCGGTCGAGATGCCGCTTTCGCTGACCACGGTCTTGCCGGCCGGGATAGGGAAGACCAGGGATTCGGTGACGGAAAGGTCGACGTCGAAGGTCTTGAGGTTGCGGTTGTTGATGCCGATCAGCGGCGATTTCAGCTTCAGCGCGCGAGCCAGCTCGTCCCGGTCATGGACTTCGAGCAGCACATCGAGGCCGAAACCGGCGGCCGCGGCTTCCAGCTCCTCGGCCTGGGGGTCGGTCAGGGCGGCCATGATCAGCAACACGCAATCGGCGCCGAGCGCCCTCGATTCGGCGATCTGATAGGGGTCGATGATGAAATCCTTGCGAAGCACCGGTAAATCCACCGCCGACCAGGCGTCGATCAGGTCGGCGTCGTGGCCTTCGAAATGCAAGTCCGTCAATACCGACAGGCAGGCCGCGCCGCCGGCCTCGTAGGCCCGGGCCAGGGCGGCGGGGTCGTAGTCCTCGCGGATCAGGCCCTTCGACGGCGACGCGCGCTTGATCTCGGCGATCAGGCCAACCCGGCCCGCGTCCACCGCCTCGTCAAGACGGGCCTGGAATCCCCGGGGCGGCGCCGCCTCCCGGGCCGCCGCCTCGACCCTGTCTGGGGGGTGGATTTTCTTGCGCGCCGCCACGTGGTCGCGCTTGTGCTCGCAGATCAGGGTCAGGACGTCGCTCATGGCCCGGCCTCGTTGGAGATGGCGATCATCTTTTCGAGGCTCTCCTTGGCCTTGCCGCCGTCGATGGCGGCGGCGGCCAGGGCGCCGCCCTGCTTCAGGTCTCCGGCCTTGCCGGCGACGATCAAGGCGCCGGCGGCGTTATAAACGACGACGTCCCGATAAGGCCCCGGGTCGCCGTTGAGGACCGCGTTTAGCGCCGCGGCGTTTGTGGCCGCGTCGCCGCCCTTGAGGTCTTCGGGCTTGGCCTCCGCCAATCCGGCGTCGTCGGGAGTTACCTCGAAGGTGGTAATTTCGCCGTCCTTCAGTTGAGCGACAAAAGACGCTCCCGTGGTCGTCATTTCATCGAGCCCGTCGGCGCCGTGGACGACCCAGGCGGCCTCGCAGCCGAGGTTATTCAGCACCTGGGCCAGCGGCTCGACCCAGTCCTTGGCGAAAACGCCGGTGAACTGCCGTTTGACGCCGGCCGGGTTCGACAACGGCCCCAACAGGTTGAATAGGGTGCGGGTGCCCATTTCGACCCTGGCGGGGCCGACATATTTCATCGCGCTGTGGTGGCGGGGGGCCATCATGAACCCGATGCCGGCCTCGGCAATGGACTTTTCGACCAGGCCTAAGTCGGCGTCGAGGTTGACGCCGAGCGCCGCCAGCACGTCGGCGGCGCCGGATTTCGACGACAGCGCCTTGTTGCCGTGCTTGGCCACGGGAACGCCGCAGGCGGCGACGACGATGGCAGCGGCGGTGGAGATATTGTACGTCCCCGACCCGTCGCCGCCGGTTCCGACGACGTCGATTGCGCCTTCCGGA
>PTLK01000026.1 GCA_002938075.1 Alphaproteobacteria bacterium MarineAlpha3_Bin3 | reverse complement strand
ATGACGATGGTTCCCGTTTGCTCGTCGATGACGACACGCGCCAGTTGATCGGGCTCGATCCTGAGTTGCTCGATATCGGTGAGAAGGTTGACCACGTTGCCGCGATAGCTGTCGGGAACCCGCAGTTGAATGGTGGCCGTATCGCTGGCGACGGCCGCCAGGGTGCCGAGAAATGCGTTGATGGCCTGGGAGATGCGTCGGGCGGTGGTGAAATCCGGATTGCGAAGCATCAGCTTCACGGATGTCAACTTGCCGAACTCGAACCCAAGCTCGCGCTCGATGATGCCGCCGCTGGCGATGCGGGCGCTGGTGGGAACGCCCTTGGTGACCGTTTCCGCCTCGCCGCCGGTCTTGAATCCGCCGACTGCTAACTGACCCTGCGCGACCGCATAGACCTCGCTGTCGGCGCCCAACAACGGGGTCACCAACAGGGTGCCGCCCAACAGGCTACCGGCGTCGCCAAGGGCGCTGACGGTGACGTCGATGCGGCTGCCCTGGCGGGAGAAGGGCGGCAGGGAGGCTGTCACCATTACCGCCGCTACGTTCTTCGAACTGAGGCCTGTATCCGTCGTCTGGACGCCGAGCCGATTTAGCATCGACTGCAGGCTCTCCTTGGTGAAGTGGCCAGTCGCCAGGGTGTCACCGGTGTTGTTGAGGCCGACCACCAGACCGTAGCCGACCAGCATGTTGTCGCGGACGCCTTCAAAATCGACGATGTCCTTGATCCGCGAGGCGGCGTTGACGGCGGTGGCCGAAATAATGAAGACCAGGGCCGCCGCCAGGGTGGTGATCGCGGCCTTGCGAAGCGCTTCTTTCCAAGGCGCCTGGCATCCTGTCCGGATGATGGTGATTCCCGTCATGTTCATATTTTACCGATCCGTTCCAATGCATTGGTTATTGGGGCGGAGCCGTCTTCCGCCGGGTTTTTTGTTGCGAATTCCATGCCAAGGCCGTTGAGTGGTTAACTTATTGAAAAATAATGATTTTATGTGAGGTTGAGGGGGTTTGCCGGGGCCGGGGGGGTAAAGGCGGGTTGCCACTGGGTAAATTTTGCCGGGTCGCGGCTGGCGGCGGCGAAAAACCGCGTGTCTTGTCGGCGCATGGTTTTTTGCCTGGAATGGAGAATCTAGGCTGACCCTGGAAGCGGGGTTCAAGCCTTCAAGTCACGGGCCGCCATGAGCATTTCGTCGACGGTTTTAAACACCGTCGCCGACGAATTATAGGCCTGCTGGACCCGGATCATTTGGGTGAACTGGGCCGCCAGTTCGACGTTGGAAAGCTCGACGGTATTCGGTGCCAGAAGGGCGATGCCGCTGGTGTCGGCGAAGACTGTCCGGGGAGAACCGGAAAGCGAGGTTTCCTCGTAAACATTACCGTTTCCTGCCTGGAGGCCATTGGGATTGACGAACGTCGCCAACGGAATCTTGTAAATTATCCGGGAAGTCCCGTCCTCGAACTGGCCGATGATTTGGCCGGTCTTGTCAAAGGAAACTTCCTTGATGTCGGAGGATGCAAGGCCATTTTGCTGGAAGGAGGAAGGCGTAAAATCCCCGGTGAATTGGGTCAGCCTGCTGATGTCGAGCGCAAAGGTGCTGGTGGCGCCGTCGTTAAACGTCAGACTGGTGGTGAAGCTGGTCGGCGACGTCAACGTTGCCTTAGGGCTGAAGACCAGTGGGTCGCCCACCACACGGGTCGAGTCCAAGGTCGCCGCCGTGGAAATGTCTTCGGACGCACTCGGAAATGGCGTCGCGGTGTCAAGGGTAATGGTGGTGAAATCCGATGAGATGGCGCCAATGGTAAAGGTGCCATTGTTGCTTGGCGGCGCGGCTGTGGAGCCCGATATAGTGATCGAATCCCCGGCCTTGAGACCGATAAAGGCTCCGGGAAAAACGGCGGACTGAACCTGTTCCGACTTTACCCGTATCTCTTGGGTTGCGGTGTCGAGTTCCAGGAGCTTGCCGGTTCCCACGCCCGTTGCCAGAGAGAATGCGGCGCCGGGACCAAGGGTCGAATTGGTCAAGTCGTCGCCCGATAGCAACATTTGCCACTGGTTGACGGTCGGGGTTTTGACGAATGTAGCCGTTATGGCGCGCACCTTGCCGTTGGAATCGACGAAGTTAAGGCTCAGGAATTCATCCGGTTCGCCGAATTTCTTCTGCGCGGGAAGGTTGAGTGATATGTTGGCTACCGTTGTCGGGGTAAACGAATTGGTAAGGGCGAACTGATCCACCCTCAGCGCCTGTAAAGCGCCGGTCTCTGAGAAGGTGCCGTCGGCTTCGGGTGCCACGCCGAGGAGGAAGAAACCGTTCTTGTCGGTCAAGAAACCCTTTCGGACGCTGATGGTGTTTCCGTCGTCTCCGATGGCGGTCACCGGCGCTCCGGCGAAGTTGATATCGAAACTGCCGTCGCGGGTGTAAAGAATCTGGTCGGAAATGCTAAGCGTCGGGCTGACAAGGAAGAACCCGTCGCCGGCGATCGCCAAGTCCAGTCCACGCGATGTGGACTCTAAAATACCCTGTTGATCGAGGGTCTGAGTATCATTGGGTCTGACGCCGCCGGAGCCTCCATTCGGGCTGGCGGCGCTGGTGCGGATATTGCCGCCCAGCACCGTTGCGAAACGGGTATCGGTCCTTTTGAAACCGCCGGTGTTGATGTTGGTGATATTGGTGCCGAGGGTATTGAGCGCATGCGCCTGCGACAACATCCCGAGTGTAGGGGTCTGAAATAATGAGTAACCCATGGTTTGTCGCTCCGGCGTGGGGGGTCCGGTAGGGGACCAGAATCAATTCCATGCAAGTAGGAGCAAGAAGGGTGCCAACACCGGGAAGGGGTTAATCTGTTGATTTTTATGAATTATTTAAAGAACGCCTGGGCAGGAAATGCCGGTATCGGACCCTTGGTCCGGTGCGCCGTGCAAAATTTGCCGGGTCGGGGGGTCAGGAGGCGAGAAAGACGTGGGTTTGCCGGGGATTGGCGGTCACCAAAACCTCGGCCCCGGGTTGCGGAAGGAAAACGCCCGGAATCCGGGCTTCCAGAATGATTTCAGTACCGTCCTCGGCCGTCAAAACCAATTCAACATGGCTGGAGCGGCCCAGGGGCCGGGCCGAAAGCATGCGCCCGCAGGCGCCGGCGGAATTTTCGTTATCCACCGGCGCCGGCTTGCAGGGGTTCTCGCCGGGCTGGATTTCAGCACCTTGGCCGGTCGCCGACAAGCGCAGACCTTCGTGCCGGATCAGGATTTCCACCGGCGCCCCGTCTTCCAGATGTTGCGCCCCAAAATCGCCAAGAATGGTAGCCACGTGGCCGTCCCGGACCATACCCTGAAGACGGTTGACTGGGCCGAAAAGGGCGGCGACGAAGGCGGTCAAGGGTTCGAAATAGGTTTCCACCGGGGTTCCGTCCTGGATGACACGGCCTTCGTCCATGACCAGGATGCGGTCGGCCATGAACATCGCCTCTTCGGGGTCATGGGTGACCATCAGGGTAGCAACATCGGTTTCCTTGAGCAGGCCCAGTGTTTCGGCGCGAATGTCGACACGCCGGGTGACGTCAAGACCGGAAAAAGGCTCGTCCAGCAGCAAAACCCGGGGTTCCGGGGCCAAGGCGCGCAACAATGCCACCCGTTGCTGCTGGCCGCCCGACAGGATATGGGGATAACTGGCCGCATAGTCTGCAAGGCCCATTCGCGACAACGCCGAAAGAGCCCATTGACGGCGGTCGGCGGCGTTCTCCGGCAGGCCAAAGGTGACGTTTTCCAAAACATTGAGATGGGGAAACAGGGCGTAATCCTGGAACATCAGGCCGATACCGCGTTTTTCCGTCGGTATATGTTTCCCGTGGCGGCCTTCGGCGACGACGCGTTCGCCAATGGTCACCTGTCCCACCTGCAGGTGTTCGAGCCCGGCGGCGACCCTGAGCAACGTCGTCTTGCCGCATCCCGAAGGCCCCAGCAGACAGACCAGCTCTCCCGGGGCGACGAAGACGGAGACACCGTTCAAGACCGGATTGCCGGAATTGAAGGCGTGGGAAACGTTATTCAGATGCAGGCCGCTCATGGCACCGCCACCTCGGGGCCGGTGTCGGCGGCCATGCCGCCGGCGGGATGGCCGGGCCTGGAGCGGACGATGGTCAGGCTCAACAGGATTACCGGCAGGATGCCCGCGGCGACAATGGTCAATGCGCCGAGGGCGCTTTCCTCCAACAGTTCATCGGACGCGTACTGAAAGACGAAGGTTGCCAGGGTCTCGTAGTTGAAGGGCCGCAGGATGATGGTCAACGGCAACTCCTTCATGCAGTCGACGAACACCAGCAGCGCCGCCGTCAGCAGGCTCCCGCGGACGAGGGGAAAATGGACTCTCCTCAGGGCCTGGCCGGGGGTGCAGCCGAGAGTCCTGGCGGCGCCGTCCATGCTCGGCGTGATCTTGTCGAGGCTGGCTTCCAATGTGCCGTAGGAAAGGGCCAGGAATCGCGCCACGTAGCCGTAAACGACGGCGACGATGGTGCCGCTCAGCAAAAGCCCCGTCGGTATGCCCAGAACCTGTTGGCTGAGGCCGTCCAGGGCGTTGTCGAGCCGGGCCAACGGGATCATCACCCCGATGGCGAGAATGGCGCCGGGAACCGCATAGCCGATGCTGGCAAACCGGGTCGCCGCCTTGACCACGGGGCCGCCGCCGAGCCGGGATCCGTAGGCCAGGAACAACCCGATCAACACCGCCAGCCCGGCGGCTATGGCAGAGAGGCTGAGACTGTTGGCGGCATAGGTGAAAAACTTGGCGCTTAGCGTGTCTGAGTAAAACTCGAGCGCGTAAGCCGTGAGCACGCCGGCCGGAAGCGCGAAGCCGAGAAGCACCGGCAAGAGACAGGCGACGAAGGCGAACGCCGCCGTCCAGCTTTCAAGCCGGTGGCTCGGCAGCGTCGAATACTTGCTCGACGTGTGATGGTAGCGCTGGCCGCGCCGGGCGAAGCGTTCGGTGCCGATGAGGGCCAATACCAGGACCATCATAACGCTCGCCATCTGGGCGGCCCCGGCGACGCTGTTCATATTCAGCCATACGTCGTAGATCCCGGCCGTGAACGTGGGTACGGCGAAGAACTCGACGGTGCCGAAATCGTTCAACGCCTCCATCAGCGCCAGGGTCACCCCGACCACAATGGCCGGCCTAGCCAGGGGCAGGGCGACGGAGAAGAACCCTCGCCAAGGGCCTTTACCCAATGTGCGGCTGACCTCCAACACGCAGACCGATTGCTCCAAGAACGCGGCTCGGCTCAAAAGATAGACGTATGGGTACAACACCAGCGTCATGACCGCGATCGCGCCGCCGAGGGACCGGATTTCGGGAAACCAATAGTCCTGGCGGTTCTTCCAGCCGAAGATCTCGCGCAGCCAAACCTGGAGGGTGCCTGCGTACTCCAACTGGTCGGTGACGACGAACGCCAGTACATAAGCCGGCACCGCCAGTGGCAGCAGGAGAGCCCAGTTGAAGAACCAACGCCCCGGAAAACGGCACATGGTCACCAGCCACGCGGTGCCGGTGCCGATCACGAAGGTGCCGACGCCGACGCCGAGAAGCAGAAATAGGGTTTTTTCGATGTAAAGGGGGAGAACCGTCGATGAAAGATGCGACCAAATGTCACCGCTGGGGGCGACGGCGATGATGACAACGGCGATCAGTGGCGTTGCCACCAGGGCCGCGACCGCAACCGCACCGATGGCCCAGCCGTCGAACCCTAAACGCCGAAAGGCCCGCATCAGCGAATTCGCCTTATCCATCGTGGTAGTGGCCACCAATACCCCCTGTTTCGTTAACGGGTTTCACCTAGCGGGCTGGGCGGGCTGGTCCCCTCGGTCTCAAACCAGAGTCATGATAGGCCAAGCAGCACCTGACCGCGGCTTGGCCTATCGGTGATCGGGGGCGGTTCAGCTGCCCGGGCCTTCATTAAACCTGACTTTGTCGACAAGGCGCGAAGCCGTTGCCCGGAGCGTGGCTATCTTCTCCAGGCTGACTGTGTCGGCCTTGAAGTCGCCCCAGGATCTGACCAGCGGGTCGATGGCGACCTCGGCCTTGGCCGGGTATTCGAAATTTTGCGATGCGTATATCTTCTGGGCGAAATCGCCGCTCAGGAATTCGATAAGCTTAACCGCGTGGACCTGATTCTTGGCGTTCCTGGTCACCGCCGCACCCGAGATGTTGATATGGTTGCCGCGGCCGCCCTGATTAAGAAAGACGACTCTCACGGCCTCCGCCCACTTCTTCTGCTCGGGTTTCTTTTCGTTGGTCGCCATCTTGCCCATGTAATAGGTGTTGGCGATTCCGATGTCACAAACGCCCTCGTAGATCGCTTTCGCCTGGGCGCGGTCGTTGCCCTGCGGTTTGCGGGCCAGGTTGGCTTTGACGCCGCGGAGCCATTTCTCTGCTCCTTCCTCGCCTTCGTGGGCGATGACCGAAGCGATCAAGGCGACGTTGTAGGGATGCTTTCCGGAGCGCATACAGATGCGGCCCCGGAATTTCGGATCGGCGAGATCGGCGTAGGTCTTGAGCGCGTCCGGCTTGACCCGGTTCTTGCTGACGAGCGCGATGCGGGCACGGGTGGTGAGTCCGAACCAAAGGCCGTCGGGATGGCGGAGATGCGCCGGAATGTTGTTTTCCAACACGGCCGAGCGAACCGGCTGCAATAGGCCGGCTTTTTTCAATTCGTTGAGGCGCCCTATGTCTACGGTTAAAACAACGTCAGCGGGGGTGTTTGCGCCCGCTGCCTTTAGCTTTTCAAGCATGCCTTTCTTGGCATAGACCACGTTGACTTTGATTCCGGTCCGGCGCGTGAACTCGTCGAGAACGGGGTTGATGAGGAACGGTTGGCGGTAGGAATAGAGGTTGACCTCCTGGGGGGCGGTGCCACTCATCACTGCGGCGCCGGTCATGCCCAGGAGCGAAATGATCAAAAAAATTAAAAAATTACGACGCATGGTACTTGTTATCTTTTCCAACTTGCAAATGCGAATTATTCGCAACTACTTTCTAATTTCGTTATATTTGGCATTTCAAGGAAAGGCAAGGATAAATTGCGAATGAATATTATTTGCATTTAGGGGCCGTCGGGGGCTTCCCCTCATGTCAGGAGGGTGGCCATGGATGAGGAATTTCTGGCTTTCCGATACGTGTTTGGGCAGAATCAGGAGTGACGTCGCCCTTCGGAGGGCCACGTGGGTGGCCATAGGATTTGTAGATGTCGCCGGCTTAGGTCCCATAACCAGTAGTTTTCAAATGAGAATCTCCAAGGTCGGTTCCTCAAAACAGTCCGCCGCGACGAAAAAGAAAAAGTCGATGGCGAAAGCGGGCGAATTCGCCGAACGCGTCCGCGGCACGGCTGGGGCTAGTGCGGTTGACAGTCCCCAGGCCGTTGAGGGAACGGCGCCGGTCGGGGGGGTGGAATCCATACTCGCGGTTCAGGAGGTTCCCGATGCAACCGACGGACGGTCCCGGGGATTGTTGAAGCAGTACGGCGATGACCTTCTTGATCGTCTCGACGAATTTAGGTTGGCCATTCTGACCGGGACCATTTCCAAGGACCGGCTAACGGAACTGGCTCAGAAGTTGCGGCAAAAACGCCAAGATAGTGACGATCCCAGACTCAATGAAATTATCGACGAGATCGAACTCAGGGCCGAGGTCGAAGTCGCCAAACTGACCCGTGATCCGAAGGGGGATTTTTAGCCCGACTCGTCTGTTTTCAATTATATTAGTGTTTTCAAAGCTCTAGTTGATTTCCCCTGAATGAAATTGGCTCTTGCCGTACGCGTCCGCCCCTCCTATATTCCGGCCTCGAAAAAAAAACGATCTGGGAGCCCAAGAAGGATGAACGTCACCCTGCCGCCGGACTACAAACCGACCAAAAAAGAATCTTTTATGAATAACCAGATGCGGGAATATTTCCGGCAGAAACTTTTGGTTTGGAGAGATGAACTCCTAAGTGAAACCAACGATACCCTCCAACATCTTCAAGAAGGCGGCAACTTGGAGCCCGATATTGCCGACAGGGCGTCGATCGAAACGGACAGGTCACTGGAACTCAGGACCCGTGATCGCGCCCGCAAGCTGATTGTCAAAATTGATGAGGCCCTGGAAAGAATCGAAAAAGGGTCCTACGGCTACTGCCTGGAGACAAGCGAACCCATCACTCTTTCCAGACTGGAAGCCCGGCCCATTGCCACCCTGTCCGTCGAGGCCCAGGAACGTCACGAGCGGATGGAAAAAACCCATCGCGACGAATAACCTTTTCTTCGTGCTTGCTTCCATCGGGCGCAAAAAAAGAGGCCGGTGCGAAAGCACCGGCCTTTAAAGTTGCCAGGTTCAAATTAAGCCGAACCTAGAACGGGAAAATAATATCCCAGATTTGCGTTCCCCAGCGGGGTTGCTGAAGCTGGCTGATGGTGCCGCTGCCGCCGTAGGCGACGCGCATTTCGGCAATTTTTTCGTGAGAAATGGTGTTGTCGGAATCGATGTCCGAGGGACGGACGACGCCGGTGACCATCAGCTCGCGCAATTCCGAGTTGACCAGGATTTCCTGGCGGCCGACGATGACCAGCGAACCATTGGGAAGAATTTGCGTGACCACGGCGGCGAAAGTCAGGCTGATGGTTTCACTCCGGGCTATATCACCGTCGCCCTTGGTTTCATGAGCGTTGTCGAAGCTAAGCAGCGCAGCGGCCGAGACCGCTTGCGGCAGCACCTTGGAAAATTCTGCTTCGAGGCCGAGAAGCTGGGTTATATTGGTGTCCTCCTTGTCGGCCCGTTTCCGCGTGGTCGTGTTATCGAAGGTGGCTTTGTCTGTGAATTCAAGCTTGACCGTCACCACATCGCCTATTTCCTTGGCCCGATGGTCCTTGAAAAAAGCCTTGGCGCCGGCCCGCCATAGGGAATTGGGGTTTTCTTCGGCGACTTGGGGTGTCGGCATCGGCAGGCTTACCGGCCGGTAGCCCGGCCGCGCCACCGGGTTGACGATTTTCGTCAGTTCCGGGCCGTCGCCGACTTCCGAAAGCCGGCTCAGCACATTGCAGCCGGTCACCGTCAACGCCACCAAGCCATAGGCGGTCAAGCGCAGCATGGTTTGTCCGATCTTGGGCCTCATCTTCATCTTCTCCTTGTTGGCCGCCTATAGGGGCGACTTAATTCATTACTATTTTGCCGGGAGGCAGGACGGCGACTTTGGCGACCCCCGTAACTTCGGCTTCGATGACCTTGTTGCTTTGGGTGTTGTTAATCCGGATGACGTCTCCGTCGCTGCCGTTTTCCAGGGCCTTGCCTTGGACCGTGAGCATCATCCTCGGGGCCTTGAGGTAGATCGTCACCAACGACCCCTTGGGAACCAAAATCGGCGGTTGAACGTTGGCGGTCCGAACCGGAATACCCGCCCTAAGCCACCGTTTAGGGGACTTGCCGATCAATTCGTTGATATCGACGATAACTCCCCGGGGCAGCCGGTTTTGGCCTACCTTCACCCATTTGATGTCGCGTTCGGTAATCACTTCGTTGGCTTGTATTCGCCTGGCCGGCACCGGGACATCGGTTTCCCTATGAAGACGTCCCGTCACCCGCGTTCGCGTCGCTCCGGGATCGCCCGCCGGGGCGACCAGGATGGCGGTAAAACGCCCGGTCCGGGGTTCGTAGGAAACATCTTCAACGCCGACGCTCGCCGCGACGTCGCTGGCAACGTAAAGCCGCATCATCCGGTTGCTTAGTTCCACCTTCGTGTTGGGATCGGCCCCGCGGTCGATCAGCGCGACCCGGATGGAGTCTTCTATTTCCTCGCGGGTAATCATCTGGCTTTCCCGCTCGACCACGATCTGGTCCTGAAGCCCCAGGGGCCGCCAGTTCAAACCGTAAGCCCGGGCCACCCGGTACAGCCAGCGGGAGTCAAAAATCGCCCGTTTTCCCGGGACCGGGGCATAAGCCACGGCGATGTCCGCCTTTTCCCCGGTTCCGGAAAACAGATCGTTGAGGCGCACCAATTTGCTTTTGACGCTTACGGATTCGCGCAAAACCACCTTGGCCTGGCCCGCGGACCGGGACAAGGCGACGGATTCTCCGCCCGCCGCCGAAGCAGTCGGCAGCAGTAAAACCGCTGTCAGCAGGGCAAAAACGAGCTTTTTCATCTTACCTTTCCTTAACGGAGCGCCGATAGGGTGCCCATCATTTCATCGGAGGTCTGAATGACCTTCGAATTCATTTCATAGGCGCGCTGGGCCGAGATCAGATTGGAAATTTCCTCGACCGCGTTGACGTTTGACGTCTCCAGGAATCCCTGGAGGATCGAACCGAAGCCAACGGATCCCGGGTTTCCGGTAGTCGCCGTGCCCGATGCCGGTGTCTCCGTGAACAGGTTGTCGCCTTCGGCCTGCAGGCCGGATTCGTTGGCGAAGTTGGCGAGTTCTATCTGCCCGACGTTGGAGAAAGCGACCTGACCTTCGATTTTGACCAGCACTTCACCGGATTGGTTGATAGTCACGTCAATGGCGTTGTTGGGAACCGTGATTCCGGGCTCCAAGGTGAAACCGTCGTGGGTGACGATGTCGCCATCGGCATCCAACTGGAAAGTTCCGTCCCGGGAGTAGGCGGTTCCGCCGTTGGGCAGGGTGATCTGGAAGAAACCCTTGCCTTGGACGGCCATGTCAAAGGTGTTGTCGGTAGCTTCCAGGTTGCCCTGCTCGTGGATGCGGTAGACTGCCGCCAGCTTGACGCCGAGCCCCAATTGCACGCCCGACGGGACCACGGTGCCGGAATCCGACGACGTGGTGCCGACGCGCCTCAGGTCTTGATAGATCAAATCGTGGAATTCCGTGCGCCTGCGCGTGAATGCGGTGGTGTTCATGTTGGCCAGGTTATTCGCCACCACCTCCACGTTCCTTTGCTGCGCTATCATTCCTGTCGCTGCGATGTCTAAAGATCTCATAATTCCCGTCCTTTCTTGATATTTTTCGTCGTTGGTTTGGTTTCTTGAGGTTGCATGGGGTTGATCCTCCGGCGCCGGGCCTTTGGCCCAAACGCCGGCGTTTTTCTCGCTTCGACGGGTTTAGTAGGCTTTAAGCCGTTTGACCCATCCCCTTGATCATGTTTCTCATCCTTTCGTCTTCGCGTTCGATAAATTTGCGGACACTGTCATACGTGCGGCTAATTTCGATCATCTTCGACATTTCGAGAATCGGTTGAACGTTGGATCCTTCGAGCATGCCCTGGACGATTTTCGGCGATTCCACGTCCCTGGGCACCGCTTTGGCGGAGAATAGGCCGCCGGCGGAACGCTTGAGGAACTGCGGGTTTTCGAAGTCAACGAGCTTGATTCGGCCGAGGTCGCCGTTATTGGTGGCCACCGTTCCGTCCCTGGAAATGGTGATTTCCGTGTCCTCGGGGCCCAGGAAAAACGGCTGGTTGCCAGTTGAAAGAAGCGGCTCGCCGTTCTGGTTGACCAGTTGCCCGCCGTCATCCAGCTTGAAACGGCCGTTGCGGGTGTATCGTTCCCCGTCTTCGGTCTGAACAACGAAGAACCCTTCGCCGGTGATGGCCAGGTCGAGGGGATTGCCGGTTCCTTCCACCGGCCCTTCGCTGAAATCCAACAGGGTTGCAATGTCGCGGACATAAGCCAATTTCCTCCCCAACAGCCTTTGGCCGCCGGGGCTTTTCACCAGATGTTCGACGAACATCACGCGTTCGCCCTTGTATCCATTGGTGTTCATGTTGGCGATGTTGTTGGCGACAATGGCCAATTGACGTCTGAGCCCGCCTTGTCGGGAAAGCGCTATCAGTGTTGTCGTTTCCATGGTTCCACAAATCCCTTGTTAAAATTCACACGTACCCGGCGATTACTATGCATGGGCCGTGCCAATCGATGAATTTGTTGAAAATCAACGGGTTGTAGGAATTTTCGTGGCGAGGGGGGCTTATCACGGCGGCAGCGGAAAGTATGCTTTGCCCGGCATTTATTGCCCGGGGCGAAAACGGGCGTAAATCTTATTGGTAACAGCCTTTGTTGCCCAGTACCGGGGACATTTGGTATTCTCTGATTCGGCCTTGCCGCGCGGATAACTAGACTGCAAGCCCCATGACTGATTATGAAGATCGGGGGGACCAGCGACCACCGATCTCAAGAAGTTGTTAACCAACCCAATCTATATTTTCCTAGCGGCGGAGCTAACGACGTGAGGCCTGTAGTATCACAGGGATCAGGCGATGGCCGACGAAGAAGACCTAGAAGACGAAGAGCCTGAAGACGAGGGTGATGAGTCATCCGACAAACCCGGTGGCAAGAAGAAACTTATCATCATTGCCGTCGTTTTGTTGCTCGCCATTGGCGGAATCGCTGCGGCTTACTTCACCGGGCTCCTCCAGCCGATAATCGAATTGATCACCGGCGAAGAGGCTACAAAGGAAGAGGAAGAGGAAGTTGACAAGGAAAACGCGGTCTTTTTTCCGTTGGAGGAATTGATCGTCAACCTCAACGCCGGGGGTCGCAAATCGACCTTCTTGAAGATCAGGATCAGCCTGGAACTTGCCGACGGTGAGGATATTAGTAGGATCGAAAGCGTCATGCCCCGTATTATGGACAACTTCCAGGTTTATCTTAGGGAACTGAGAATAGAGGATTTGAAAGGTTCGGCGGGGATGTACAGGTTGCGCGAAGAGTTGCTAACGCGGGTCAATGCCGCCGCCGCCCCTGCCAAAATCCAAGACGTTTTGTTTAAGGAAATACTTGTCCAATAGGGCCTCCATGTAGGTTAGGAACCATATTGTCATGACCAGTCCTGCCGACGAAGAAGATCAAGACGTCCCGGCTGCCGAAAGGGAAGCCTCCGTGGAAGGTAATGACGCGGGCGGTGACGCAGGCAGTGAAGATGAACAGGACGATCTCGCCGCCGAATGGGAAACCATGGTCGGAGAGGGCGAGGGCGAGGGCGAGGAAGGCGACGTTGAAGACGATGTTGCCGGCGGTGCCCGGGAATCGACGCGGGTCCTGAACCAGGAAGAAATCGATAGCCTTCTGGGGTTTGACGAAGAGCATGAAGAAACCGGAGACAAATCCGGCATTCAGGCGATTTTGTCGAGCGCCCTTGTTTCTTACGAACGCCTGCCGATGCTGGAGGTTGTCTTCGACCGTCTGGTCCGCCTGATGTCGACGTCGCTCAGGAATTTCACCTCCGACAACGTCGAGGTTTCGCTCGACAATATTGCCTCGATCCGTTTCGGTGATTACCTGAATTCGATCCCGCTGCCGGCCATGTTGAGCGTGTTCAAGGCCGAGGAATGGGACAATTTCGGACTCATTACCGTCGATTCATCCCTGATTTATTCCATCGTCGACGTGCTTCTCGGCGGCCACCGGGGCACAGCGGCCATGCGTATCGAAGGCCGCCCCTATACGACCATCGAACGTTCGCTCGTTGAACGGATGGTTCATGTCATGCTCAGTGACCTGAGCGCCGCGTTCGAGCCCCTGAGTCCGGTGACTTTCCGTTTCGACCGACTGGAAACAAACCCACGGTTCGCCACCATTTCTCGGCCTTCCAACGCCGCCATCGTCACTAGGCTTAGGATCGACATGGAAGACCGCGGTGGCCGTTTGGAGTTGTTGCTGCCGTACGCGACCCTGGAACCGGTTCGCGAATTACTGCTGCAGAGTTTCATGGGCGAGAAATTCGGCCGTGACTCCATCTGGGAAACCCACCTTGCGGAAGAGCTGTGGCTGACCGAAGTAGACCTGGAAGCCGTCGTCGACCAGCAGATCATGCGTCTAAGCGACGTTTTCGATCTCAAGATCGGTTCACGGATCATGTTCAGCGCCACCCCGGATTCCCTGGTATCCCTGCAGTGCGGCAATGTTCCAATGTATTCCGGCAAGATGGGCCGCAAGGGCAACCAGATTGCCATCAGGATTGAAGATAAAATTGAAAAGAAACCTCGCTAGATCGTTGCATGCGACACGGTTTCCGGATAACGGGCCCGCGTTCGTGGTCAAAAAAATAAGTTTGGCGCCAACAGGTAAGGAATTGTCGTGACCTATTCGTTAATCGTCGATCTTTTCGTTGCCATCCTGCTGGTCGTGACCATT
>PTLK01000259.1 GCA_002938075.1 Alphaproteobacteria bacterium MarineAlpha3_Bin3 | reverse complement strand
AGGTCGTTGGCGATGCCGACGAAGGTCGAGTAGTCCTCCGGCTGGCTGAGGTCGTACCAGTTCGAAAAAGAGTCCTCGAAGGCCTCATCCTCGGTGGCCAGCAACGGGTCCTCGCCGAACAGCGCCCGCATTTTGTCGACGGCGGCGTCGGCGTCATCGACGGGAACGTTCCGGCATACCAGGATCAAGTCCGAGTTGTGGATCGAAAAAACGGTGGCTTCGAAGCTTTCTATCAGCGAATCGAACGTTCGCGCGGCGATACCGATGAAATGGGGCTGGCGGTTCGAGGCTTTCAGCTTCGATAAGTACATATGGACCGCGTAAGCACCGGCCGGGTTGGCCTCGATGCGCTTGAGGCAGGACAGCAGCAAGCTTTCCTCGCTGGTCTCCGCTTCGTTGTATCCACCGGTGGTGTAGCCGGGA
Organism: Alphaproteobacteria bacterium MarineAlpha3_Bin3; assembly: GCA_002938075.1. Classification (GTDB taxonomy): domain Bacteria; phylum Pseudomonadota; class Alphaproteobacteria; order Rhodospirillales; family Casp-alpha2; genus Casp-alpha2. The sequence goes on along the minus strand of PTLK01000259.1, from coordinate 2,064 downwards.
TCGGCCATGATCTATCCTGTCTTACGGGCCCCAAGGCCCGGGTTGGAGATTCCCCGTCAAGGCCCCGCGCATAGGCCGGTCAGCCTGAGGTAATTCATAAGATCGAACCATTAAAATCAGATTACCGCCAAAACAACCGCCGCCGGGGGGCCCGGCCCGTTTCGGGGGCCTCCTTGCCGCCGGGCCGCCGCTGGGCCATCATATTGCCAGAGATGACTCCTCGACGCCAGAGCACCGGCAACGGCCGGCCGGGCCGGGAAACGGCGGTGGACGCCCCGGTTTCCCCCCGCGTGCCGGAGAATTGCCGCGTCTACGCCATCGGCGACATCCACGGACGGGCCGATCTTCTCGGCCGCCTGCACGGGCAAATCCTCGACGACGCCAAGACCGCCCCGGACCTGCGCAAGGTCGTGGTTTATGTCGGCGATTACATAGACCGGGGGCCCGACAGCTTCGACGTTATCGACGGCCTGATCGAACGACCGCTTGAGGGATTCGAGCGCCATACCCTTAAGGGCAACCATGAGGACATGATGATGGCGTTTCTGGAAACGGGAACTCACGGCGAAACCTGGATCATGAACGGCGGCCGGAATACCCTGGACAGTTACGGCATCGGTCTTTGGGATTTGCTTTCCGACTTGCGGGACCTGCAAAAAGCGCGCGACAAGCTCCGCCAAGCCATCCCCGAAAGCCATTGGAAATTCCTTACCGGGCTTGAAATGCATCACACCGAGGGCGATTACCTGTTCGTCCACGCCGGCCTGCGCCCCGGGGTGTCGTTGCGAGATCAAAACGAATTTGACCTGATGTGGATTCGCGAGGAATTTCTGTATTCCGACGCCGACCTCGGGCACCTGGTCGTCCACGGCCACACCTCGTGCCCGGAGCCTGAAATCCGGCCCAACCGCATCGCCATCGACACCGGGGCCTGGCGCTCGAACCGGCTGACGGCGCTGGTGCTGGAAGCCGACACCCGGCGTTTTTTGTCGACCTAGGCGTAAACCGCCTCGTATACCCTTTCGGCTTTGTCCACGCTACGGCGAAGTGCTAGGTTCGGCGCGGTTTTCAGAAGGATTCGGAATGTCGACCAGGAAAAAAGTGCTCGTCACCGGCGGCGCCGGGTTTGTCGGCTCGCACCTCTGCGACCACCTCATCGAGGACGGCCATGACGTGCTTTGCGTCGATAACTTCTTCACCGGGTCGCGGGACAACATTATTGGCCTTCTCGGCAAGCCCCACTTCGAGCTGATGCGCCACGACGTGACCTTCCCGCTTTATGTCGAGGTCGATGAAATCTTCAACCTCGCCTGCCCGGCGTCGCCGGTCTATTACCAGTACGATCCAGTACAGACGACCAAGACCTCGGTCCACGGCGCCATCAACATGCTGGGCCTGGCCAAAAGGACGAAGGCGAAAATATTGCAGGCGTCGACGAGCGAGGTCTATGGCGACCCGGAAGTGCACCCGCAGACGGAGGACTACCGGGGCAGCGTCAACCCCATCGGCCCCCGGGGCTGTTACGACGAGGGCAAGCGCTGCGCGGAGACGCTTTTTTTCGATTATCACCGCCAGTACGGCACCAAAATCCGGGTCGCCCGGATCTTCAACACCTACGGGCCGCGCATGCACCCCAACGACGGCCGCGTGGTGTCGAACTTCATCGTCCAGGCACTGGGGGGAAAACCTTTAACCCTTTACGGCGACGGCAGCCAGACCCGGTCTTTTTGTTACGTATCCGATCTAATCGAGGGTTTGATTGGCCTGATGGGGGCGCCGGACGAGATGACCGGACCGGTGAACCTGGGCAACCCGACGGAATTGACGATCCGCGAACTGGCGGAAAAGATCATCGACATGACCGCTTCCAAGTCCGAATTGGAGGGTCACCCCCTTCCCGGCGACGACCCGATGCAGCGATGCCCCGACATCGGCCTGGCGAAATCGGCGCTGCGGTGGGAGCCCCGGGTGGCGCTCGAAGACGGCCTGGAAAAAACTATTCGCTATTTCAAGGAAACGCTGTAGCCGCATCTTTGCATAGGCAAGCCTAAACAGAGTAAAACA
>PTLK01000258.1 GCA_002938075.1 Alphaproteobacteria bacterium MarineAlpha3_Bin3 | reverse complement strand
GGCGAGTGTTTCGGGCTGATCGGTGAAAGCGGCAGCGGCAAATCGAGCGTTTCGAAATGCATCATGCGGGCCTATTCCCCCGATTCCGGCCTGATCCTGTTCAATGACCGCGGCAACATCGTCGATCTGGCGGCCCTCAGGGAAAAAGACCTGTATCCCTACCGGCCGAAAATCCAGATGGTTTTCCTGGCGGAAAGGTCGGTAAAAAACTCCAGTTGAAAATCCAAGTCTTCGTTGCAAAGCGGATATTCGCCGCCGTCGTCCGGCGTGATGACTTCGGATGGCACGATCCTTCCCATTCGCTGTTGTATTTGCACCGCCATCTTGGCCGGCATGCCGGCCTTCCACGACAGGGCCATGATTCCCTTGGCGCTTTTCTCGGTAAATATCTTTTTGACCACCGCTTGATCGAGCCCCGTGCGGACAATCAACGCCGCCAGGACAAAGGCATGGTCGCCGGCATTGAGGGCCTTGCCGACGACATTGCCGTCCAGCTTGCGGGCCTTGTACAGGCGGTCGACCATATCGATGGGCGGTTCCATATTGAGGAAATCCTGGCTGCCGTTGGAAACCTTTTTGCCGCCGCCCTCGCCGCTGATGCGCTGCTGGACGACGGCCTTGACGTTGGCCAGGGTTTCGGCATCAAGGTCGGCCCGGTCCTGAAGCACCTCCAACAGGTTATCGGCCAGAAAAAGGGCCAGCTTCGTCGCCGTGCCGTTGGGCAGTTTCGGCCGCCCGACCAGGGGCACATGCCACAGGTCGATGTCCGGGGCGCGTTCGATCAGGTCGTCCAGGGCGGCTTCGCGAATTTGCGCCGAATCGTTCGACAACAGATCGGCGATCGCTTCCACGTCGTTGGTGCCGACGATGGCATCGGAAACGTTCTCCGACACCGCCGAGCGTTTTGAAATCGCGTTCAGGCCGCCTTTCTCCGGGCCGCTCTGGATGATCTCCAGCAGGTCCTCGTCGGTCAGGACCGGCGAAAACTCCAGCACCGGCCCGGAAACCTCGATTTCGGTGTCCATGGCCAGGGTCTTGATGACGTCGGGCGGGGCGTCGGCGACGTCCCTCAGGGCTTCGGAAAGGATTCTCCGGACTTTGGTGATCTGGTCCTTGGCCAACAACTCCAAGGCCTCATAGGTGGCGCGGTGGGCTTTGTCCTGTTCGTTGGCGCTCAGCCCCGGCGCGATGCGGGCGATCTTAGAGGCCAGGTCGCCGCGGACATCGGCGTCGTCGTCCTTGGCCAACAGGATGTCGGTCTGACGGGGGGCAGCGGCGTTTTGGGCCACCGTTTTACGGACTTCCGCGTCGGAATCCTCGGCCAGGAAGTAAAGGATTTCCTGTTTCAGGTCCTTGCGCTTGGCCAGGGCCCGTCGAACCTTGGGGTCCTCGTGGCGGGCCAGTTCCCTGGATTGATCGTAAGTGATTGTTTCGTTGTTGAGGATATCCATGCTCACGGCGTTTCTTCCTTCGCCGTATTAATTTCCTTTGACGCCTGTTCCGAGGACCCCGGCGGGCCGGCCATGTGATAGCCGCCCTTGCCGGAGTTCTTCACCTCGTACATTGCGGCATCGGCGCGGATCATCAAGCTGTCCAGGGACTCATTGTCTTCGGGATCATAAATGGCGACGCCGACGGAAATGCCCAGGGGATGGTCGTCGTCGCCGGAAAACTTCCTCAGCGCCTGGCTGGCTTTGATTAAACGGGCGGCGCGTTTTTCCGAGACTTCCCGGGAAATTCCGTCCAGCCACATGGCGAATTCGTCACCGCCCAGCCTAGCGATCACGTCTCCGGGCCGCGACATCTCCATCAACAGGTCGCGCAGGTACAGAAGCGCGTCGTCCCCGGCCTGATGGCCGTGCACGTCGTTGACCCGTTTGAAGTTATCCATGTCGACAAAAAACAGGGCGGCGGTGTTGCCGTTGCGCTCGAGACGCGCCACCCGTCGCGGAAGGTCTTCTTCGTAAAAGGCCCTGCGGTTCAACAACCCGGTCATACCGTCGGTACGCGATAGGGTGACGATCCGTTCGTGGTTGCTGATTTGTTCGTTGGCGATGCCCAGTTGCTTGGCGATATCGGTGATCAGAAGGCGATGGTCGTCCTCCCAGTCGTTGCCGGCCGCCTTCCATATGGAAAGCGCCCCGTTGACCCGCTGGCGGTAGTTGGTGGCGGTGGCCATAACATGCCAATTGCCGAGGGTTATTTCCGCTATTTGGTCGCCGGATTCAAGAGGTGCAAACCGGGCGTCCAAATTATCCAGCCCTTCGGTGTTGCCGTGTTCGGCGGCAATCATGTACGTGTTCTCTTCGTCGCGGCGGTAAATGCGGCAACCGGCCACGCCCAGGGCCCTGGCCGTGGCGGCGGCGGCGGTTTTGAGCATGTTGTGGGGTTCCAGCTCGTCGCGGATGGTGCTGACGATGTAATTGAGGTGCTGTTCTCGGCGCCGGGCCTGGGCCAGGGCGGATTCGTATACGCGTTCCTCGGTGACGTTCCGGCACACCCCGCGCGTGCCTTTCCACA
>PTLK01000257.1 GCA_002938075.1 Alphaproteobacteria bacterium MarineAlpha3_Bin3 | reverse complement strand
TTTCCTTGTGTTCGTGAATCTTATCCAGGAAATGCCTGAGTTGCATCACTTCCGACGGGTCGACGTCGTAAAGATCGATCAATTGACGGATTTCGTCGAGCGAAAAGCCGAGGCGCTTGCCGCGCATGATCAGCCGCAACCGCACCCGGTCCCGGGGCGCGTAGACGCGCCGCTGCCCCTCGCGGAGTGGCGCCAGTAGCCCCTTGTCCTCGTAAAACCGGATGGTCCGGGTGGTGACGTCGAATTCCCGCGCCAGTTCGGCGATGCCATATGTTTCGGACATGGCCGAACGTTACCTGACGTTGACGTAAACGTAAAGGGAGCCGGCCGCCGGCAGGGAATTACAGAAGGATCAGCGCCGCTAGCCCCAGGAACACAAAAAACCCGACGATGTCGGTGAGCGTGGTTAAAAAGACGCTCGACGCCACCGCCGGATCGACGCCGAAGCGTTCCAGCATCAACGGGATGGTCGTCCCGGCCAACCCGGCGACCAGCAAGTTGACGATCATCGCTAGGCCGATGACCACCCCCAACGCCACGCTGCCGAACCAGATCCAAGCAACGACGCCGATCAGGCCGGCGAACAGGACCCCGTTCAGGGCGCCGACCAGAAGTTCCTTGCCGATGACCCGCCATGCGTTGGCCGCCGTCAGCTCCTTCATCGCCAGGGCGCGCACGGCCACGGTCAGGGTCTGGGTGCCGGCGTTGCCGCCCATGGAGGCGACGATCGGCATCAGCACCGCCAGCGCCACCATTTGTTCGATGGTGGCGTCGAACAGTCCGATGACCATGGAAGCCAGGATCGCGGTGCCCAGGTTTATCAGCAGCCACCCGAACCGGGACCGGATGGTGTCCATGGTCGCCTCGTACAGGTCGCCTTCCTTGACGCCGCCGAGGCGCATGATGTCTTCTTCATGCTCTTCGTCGATAACGTCGACCACGTCGTCGATGGTGATGGCACCGACCAGCCACCCGCCATCGTCGACGACCGGCGCCGAGACTAGGTCGCGCTGCCGGAACACATAGGCAACGTCCTCCTGGTCGGTTGCCACCGGTAACAGTTTCATTTCCCTATCCATGATATCGGCAACGGCGACCGGACGCCGGGTTCGCAGAAGGCGGCTCAGGGGAAGGCTGCCGACCGGCCGGTGGGCGGGATCGACGATGAAGACGTCATAGAACCGCGCCGGCAGGTCATCGTCGCCGGAATCGGCGCTTTGGCGCAGGAAGTCGATGGTTTCGCCGACGGTCCAGGACTCGGGCACCGTCACCACCTCGCGCTGCATCAAGCGTCCGGCGCTGTCTTCCGGATACGTCAGGCCTTCCTCGATCAGGGTCCGGTCGCCGGGGGGAATGGCGTCCAGGACCTGTCGCTGTTCGTCCTCGTCCAGTTCAAAGACGACTTCGAGCGCGTCGTCCGACTCCATCCCGGCGATCACCGCCGCCAGGTTTTCGACGCCCAGGCATTCGATGACGTGATCGCGGACGGTTTCGTCCAGTTCAGAGAGGATTTTTGGTTCGAAATCGTCGCGCAGGATTTCGACCACGCGGGCGCGTTCGTCCGCGTTCAGGCGCTCCAGAAGGTCGGCCACGTCGGCATGGTGAAGCTCCGCCAGTAGGGTGCGCACCCCCGCCTCGTCCCCCGAAACGAGGACGTCGAGGAACGCCTGCTCGGTTTCCGGCTCGAGGTCGAGCGCCGCGTCTTCCGGCGGAGGCACCTGATTGGGCTTCGATCCCGCTGTGTCCTTCACGTCAGCCACGCCACCGGCTCCTTTCGATCAAGACGTTAAAAAAAGAGGCCCGTCGTCGGGGCGGCGGGCCTCGGGAATTGGTGCGGTCGAGAAGACTCGAACTTCCACGGGATTGCTCCCACAGCGACCTCAACGCTGCGCGTCTACCAGTTCCGCCACGACCGCGAATTCCCTTGCGGCAACACCGTTGGTTGCCGTTACATTAGCTATGGGGGGGATAGCAAATGCCGGCCCCCTTATCAAGCGCGACCATGGTGATTAAATGGCGGAAAAACCAGCGGATTTGACCGGTGTTAGGGACGCCGTCGAATGGCGAATCAGCGATTCTCCGGTCGCCTATCCGGACGCGCTATCGTTCATGGAAGAACGCGTCGAGGCGATCCACAAAGAGGCCGCTCCCGAGACCGTATGGCTGTTGGAGCATCCGCCCCTTTACACCGCCGGCACCAGCGCCGATGAGGCCGAATTGCTGGACCCCGACCGCTTCCCCGTTTACCAAACCGGCCGCGGCGGCCGCTATACCTATCATGGCCCGGGCCAGCGGATCGCCTATGTGATGGTGGACTTAACGAAACGCGGCAACGACGTGCGCGCCTTCGTCAAAAATCTTGAGCAATGGGTGATCCGCGCCCTGGCCCGATTTAACGTGACGGCTGAGAGCCGCGACGACCGGGTCGGCATCTGGGTCCGGCGCGGGGCCCCTGGCAACCCGGTTTCGCGCGAAGATAAGATCGCCGCCATCGGCGTCCGGGTCCGGCACTGGGTGACGTATCACGGTATCGCCATCAACCTGGAGCCCGAGCTCGAGCATTTCTCCGGTATCGTGCCCTGCGGGATCGCCGAACACGGC
>PTLK01000256.1 GCA_002938075.1 Alphaproteobacteria bacterium MarineAlpha3_Bin3 | reverse complement strand
CGGATGAGACACCGGATTCACAGGAACTGACGGGTGGCGTCGCCTCCGATATCTGGCGCCTCGATCTCAGCCGCGGGACGGTCTGCGTCAAACGGGCGCGGGCGAAGCTGAAGGTCGCCCAGAACTGGCGGGCGCCGGAGGAGCGCAACACCTTCGAGGCGACGTGGTTGGAAACCGCCAACCGGATCGTTCCCGGCGCCGCGCCGAAGGTCCTCGCCCACGATCCCGGCGCCGGCATGTTCGCCATGGAATATCTGGACCCCGGCCAATACCCGTCATGGAAGGACGACCTGCTGGCCGGGCGCGTGGATGCAGATTTCGCCGCCCGGGTGGGCAACCGGATCGCCCAAATCCACGCCGCCACCGCCGGCGACGATGCCATCAAGGCCCAGTTCCCGACCGACGCCATCTTTCACGCCATCCGCCTCGCCCCTTACCTGGAAGCCACGGCGGCGGCGCATCCCGAACTGGCGCCGGCGCTGATCGACCTGTCCCGCGTCACCGGGAACACCCATGCGGCCCTGGTCCACGGCGACGTCAGCCCCAAGAACATCCTCGCCGGACCCGACGGGCCGGTGTTCCTGGACGCCGAATGCGCCTGGTACGGGGACCCGGCCTTCGATCTCGCCTTTTGCCTCAATCACCTGTTGTTGAAATGCCTGGCCCGGCCCGAGGCCGCGCCCGGGTATTTGGAATGCTTCGATGCCCTGGCCGGAGCCTACGGAGAAACGGTTTCCGATGGCACCAATGGCCCCTTGCCGGACGTCGAAGCCCAGGCCGCCCGGTTGCTGCCGGGGTTGTTCCTGGCCCGCATCGACGGCAAGTCGCCGGTCGAATACATCACCAACGAGGCGGACAGGGAAAAGGTCCGCCGCGCCGCCGGGAAACTGTTGTCGGACCCGGTGTCGCGTCTCGAAGACGTGCGCCGGGCCTGGACCGAAGAACTGGAACGGGGCCCGAGCGCATGAGCAAGACCAAGATCAAATCCACCCATGCCCGGCGGGTGTGGGATTCCCGGGGCCGGCCGACGGTGGAGGTCGAGATCACGCTGCGTTACGGCGCCCAGGGGCGTGCCATCGCGCCAGCTGGGGCGTCGGTGGGAACCGGCGAGGCGGTGGAATTGCGCGACGGCGGCGACGCCTTTGGCGGTTTCGGGGTCGAGGCCGCCGTCAGCGCCGTCAACGGAGAAATCGCCGCCGCCCTCAAGGGCCGGGACGCCACCGACCAGGACGCCCTCGACAAGCTATTGATCGAGCTCGACGGCACCGCCGATAAAAGCCGCCTCGGCGCCAACGCCCTGATCGCCACCTCGCTGGCCGCCGCCCAGGCCGCCGCCGGGTCGCAGCGCCTGGCGCTGTGGCAATACCTTCGCCAGGCCGATGGCGAAACCGGGACGCCGGTGATGCCGCTGCCGGAAATACAGATCTTCGGCGGCGGCGCCCACGCCGGGCGGCGCGTCGACATACAGGACTTCATGGTCATCGCCATCGGCGCCGACAGCTATGCCCAGGCCCTTGACTGGACCGCCGGCGTCTATCGCGCCGCCGCCCGGCTGATGGAGGACGGGGGCCTGCTCCAAGGCGTCGCCGACGAAGGTGGCCTGTGGCCGGCGTTCGACAACAACGAGGACGCCTTGGACATGCTGACCCGCGCCATCGAGGCGGCGGGGTTTGCCCCGGGCCGGGAGATGGCGATCTCGCTCGACGTGGCGGCGTCCGAGTTCGGCGCCAAGGGCAAATACAAACTCGCCCGCGACGCCAAGGAGATGGACTCCGACGGCCTGTCGGGGCTTCTGGTAGACTGGATCGAACGCTACCCCATCGTCGCCGTCGAGGACCCGCTGGCCGAAGGCGACAAGGAAGGCATGGTGCGCTTCACCTGGGCCGTCGGCAAGCGGGTGCAGGTGATCGGCGACGATTTCCTGGTCACCAGCGCCGAGCGCATCCGCAGGGCGGCCAGCGACGGCACCTGCAACGCGGCCCTGATCAAGCCTAACCAGGTCGGCACCCTGAGCGAGACCCGGGCGGCGATGAAGGCGGCCCGCAAGGCCGGTTTCGGGACCATCGTTTCGGCCCGATCCGGTGAATCCGAGGACACCGCCATCGTCCATCTGGCGGTCGGCTGGGGCGCCGGTCAATTGAAGGTCGGCTCGATCACCCGCAGCGAGCGGACGGCGAAATGGAACGAGGGCCTGCGCATCGCCGAGGCACTCGGTGGCCCAAAGGGCCAAAACAAGGGCGACAACAGGGGTGAAGACGGGCCACTGCCGCCGGCCTCAAGCTTTCCGTGGGGCCGTTAGGAAAATTCACGATCGTCGGGAATCGCCCAAGGCCGCAAGTGCGGCCCGCCGGTTATCCGGCGCGCACGCACAGGCGCGGACCACCGTGTCCGCTGCCGTGAGCGACAAATTCCTAGAGCGCTTCCAATTAAAACGGAACCGCTCTAGGGCCGGTTACCCGGGGGTGCTGGCCTGGCCGCGGAGGCGGTCGACCAGGACTCCGATCAAGCGCCGGAGCACGCGGTCGCTCTCCTCCAGCCGGTCGAGACGCTGCTGGAAGGATTGGCGGGAAATCAGGCTGACCTCGGTGTCCGACAGCGCCCT
>PTLK01000255.1 GCA_002938075.1 Alphaproteobacteria bacterium MarineAlpha3_Bin3 | reverse complement strand
GAGCCGTCGTGCGCCGCCCGCGGCAGCCTCGAAATCGCCGAGGCCATCGAGCGGGGAGTGCTTGAACGCAACATCGACATCGCGGTCGAGCGCTTCATCTGTTTCGGCCAGTGCACCAAGGGGCCGACGGTGAAACTGGCGCCCGGGGATTTCATCCTCGGCACCACCCCGGACATGGTCGACGGCATCCTCGACAGGCTGGAAGCGGCCTGCGGCACCCGGGATGGCGGCGACGACGGGCCGCCGGTGCATCTTTTGGGATCTTGAGGCGCCTGCCGGAACGCCGGCATGATACAGCCCCGGGCCTGGACCGCCGGCTAAATCCGTCCCGAACCCCCGAAACCCCCCAATCCTTAAATTTTTGGTTTGAATCCAAGCCGCTAACCGGTTGTTAACCAATGGCCAGTAATCATCGGCGTGGGTTTGGGACTGTGGAAACGGCAAAAAACGTCAACCAAACGAACCCGGGGAACCACAGTCTATGGGTCTATTACAGGAATTCCGCGCCCGCGCGCGGTACGTGCTCGGTCCGCTTTTGGGCGTCCTGGCGGTCGGTTATTTTGCCTATCACGTCGTCCAGGGAGACCGGGGCCTGTTCGCCTGGTGGAACATCAAACAACGGGTCGCGGCCGCGAAAGCGGCCCTGGAGGTGTCGCAGGGCGAGCGTGAATTGCTGGAAAACCGGGTGCGGTTGCTCAATCCCGGGTCGCTCGACCTGGACATGCTCGAAGAGCGCGCTTTGCTGATGCTCAACTACGGACACGACGACGACATCGTGATTCTAGAAAAGAAAAAAAGGAGGAAGTAATGGAAAGTCTGGAAGCAAACCTGACCCCGCCCTACTACACCGCCGTCCTGAACGAAATCAAAGGCGGCCTGAAAGACGCCGAACACGTCGCCCCGACCGACGAAATGGTGACCATCGCGACGCGCCAACCGGGGTTCCTGGGCCTCGAAACAACCCGGGACAAAAAGGGCGAAATAATAATGGTTTCCTATTGGCGTGATGTCGACGCCATCGAGGGATGGATCAACGTCGGTGAAATTAACATCAACCACCGCTTCGGGGTCGGCCTGGCCAATGCCTGCGGCATCGAAATCTCCCTGGTCGAGGAAAACCAGGAAGACGAGGCCCGTGAGGGCGGCCCGCGCGGGGTCGGGGCCTTTCTGATGGCCTCCCTGGTCAGGTTCCTGCCATGAACATCCTCACCGAAACCAAAAACCCGCCATTTTACGCGGTCGTCTATACCTCGCCCCCACAAGGGTCCAAAGACCCCGAATTCAGCGAAACATCGTCGCTCTTAGTGGCCTTGGCGGCGACCCAGCCCGGCTATCTGGGCTTCCAGAAGGAACGCGCCGCCGAAGGCCGGACCGTCGCCGTTTGCTATTGGGACAGCTTCCAGGCCCTGTCCGATTGGACCGACAGCGCCATCGAATGGGTCAAAGCCAAGCAGGGGCTGGAAAACTTCGTCTGCGCCACCGGCTGTCTGTGGCCGTGGCTGTTGGACGGGCGCCGGGTCGACCTGGAGCCGGACCTGCATATCGTCGCCTGACGCGGTGTCCTACCGGTTCCGCGCAACAAGCCTTAACTAATTGCGGGTTAAGGGTATTTAATTCGTCATTTCGATGACTTTTCGCAATCGTGTTTGCTTGAAAAACCCTTGGCCGTGGATTATTTTTGACTCCTGAAATTACCTGCTTAGCGGTTTTCGGTGCCCTGGGCATGGGCGGGGACTTAAACTGGGAGGATTCATGGCCAAGTCAGCGAAACCCGCCTCCAAGCAACCGCCCAAGGGCCGGAAGGGCGCTGCCAAAAAAGCCGCCGCGGCTAAACCGGCGAGGAAAACCGCGTCCAGGAAAAGCGCCGGCAAAAAAGGCAAGACCCCGGGCGCCGACGACCTTCTCCATTACTACCGCCAGATGCTGCTGATCCGCCGTTTCGAGGAAAAGGCGGGGCAGCTCTATGGCATGGGCCTGATCGGCGGCTTCTGCCACCTGTATATCGGCCAGGAAGCGGTCGTCGTCGGCATGATGGCGACGGCCAGCAGCAACGACTCGGTGATTACCTCTTATCGCGATCACGGCCATATGCTCGCCTGCGACATGGATCCGAAAGGGGTGATGGCGGAACTGACCGGCCGCCGGGGCGGCTATTCCAAGGGCAAGGGCGGCTCCATGCACATGTTCAGCCGCGAAAAGAACTTCTTCGGCGGCCACGGCATCGTCGGCGCCCAGATCCCGCTCGGCACCGGTCTCGCCTTCGCCCACCAGTACAAGGACGACGGTGGCGTCTGTCACGCCTATTGCGGCGACGGCGCCATCAACCAGGGCCAGATCTACGAATCCTTCAACATGGCCCAGTTGTGGAAGCTGCCGGTGATCTACGTCATTGAGAACAACCGCTACGGCATGGGCACCGCCATCGAGCGCGCCTCGGCGACGACCGAGCTCTACCGGCGCGGCGACAGCTTCGGCATCCCCGGCGCCAAGGTCGACGGAATGGACGTGCTGGCGGTCAAGGCGGCGGCGGAAAAGGCGGCGAATCGGTGCCGCACCGGTAAGGGGCCGTTCATTCTGGAGATGGAGACATACCGCTATCGCGGCCATTCCATGTC
>PTLK01000254.1 GCA_002938075.1 Alphaproteobacteria bacterium MarineAlpha3_Bin3 | reverse complement strand
TGTCCGCTTTCGGGGGTAAAGCGGACGTAATTTAGGGTGTGGCCGAATGTCCGCTAATAGCCAAAAGCGGACTTTGGTGGGGCAAGGGTAAGACTTAATCATAACGCGATTTATAAGTGGGCGTCCTAGATCATCGTTACGAATTGTCGCTATTTGGTCGGTTCATCAAATTAGCGCGTGTTATTTACCCGTCGCCCACCTCAAAGAAACGCTCCATCGAAATTTTTAAGCGGCTCCGCTCACCGGCATCGGCCGTCAAATAAGTACGCATTTATATTTCCAACGGCTTGTTCCGTTCCCGATTGGTTAATTGTTGTCGCATAAGGGGTGTTACGAAACCTCAAAGTGCGACGGGGCCTTCAGCGATCTAAAGCAGATTCTCTACGTCTCGGTAGCTCAAGGTGAAACGCACATAAAGCCAAACGGCGTTTCGAATGATTTCGGGCGGGAAGCGGTAGCAGCGATATGAGACGAATTCCATCCTGAAACGTTATCGTGCATCTCGATCGCACACCTGCCGATTAAAGTAACAATGCCTGTGGGAGGACCGCCCGCGCGTCCCCATCACGCGGCCACCAAGGGCGGGCTCGTGCGTCCTCGAATCACATTGGGCCGGCATCATTAATCATCCCTGAAATTGGTATACTTTCAGGGGTGGAACCGACATTGTCGTTTTGAATGCCCGCTTACCAACCTGTCGCGGTCCGCCAAGTGGGTAGTTGCCTTTTATAATCAGTGGGGCACGGCGGAACAGCACATCGCGGCCCTTGGTTCCCCGATCCGGCTTGTTCGGTTATCATTGAGCATAGCTTGAGGAGTCATCTAGGGAATGCCCGTTAACAGCGTTGGGTGAGTGTCATGTCATCTGAAAATCTCCCCCCCGGTGCGAGCATCCGCGAAGACACGGTCGTTCCGGCCCGCGAACCGTGGAGTACCATGATGCGCAAGGGGGAAATCTTGCGTCTCGTCGATCTTGAAGGTCAGCAGGCGATCGATTTCCTGTGCTTTAGCGCTGACGACTTGGCAGACCGTTACAATGCCGCCAACACCATCAAGCTGAACCGCAACATCTATCTCGGCAAGGGCTCGGAGCTTTGGTCCGTACGAGCCCGCAAGATGATGACCATCATCGAGGACACGTGCGGCTCCCATGACACGCTTTACGGCTGCTGTTCCGTCGAGGTGGATGACATCCGCTTCGGCAAGAACAATGGTAGGGGTTGCCAGGGCAACTTCGAATTCGAACTCGCCAAGCACGGGCTGAGCGAGAAGGACGTTGTCGCGAATGTCAACTTCTTCATGTATGTGCCCGTGGAGGCCAGCGGGGACCTGGCGATCGCCCCGGGGATATCCAAGCCCACCGACTACGTGGATTTGCGCGCGGAGATGGACCTGTTGGCCGTCCTGTCGAATTGTCCGGAAGCCCTCAACAATGCCGCCGGCTTCAAACCGACGCCGATCCGCGCCATCGTTTACTCGTTATGAGTGGACCGCGTTCACGCGAGCTTGTTGCTTTAAGCCAACATTGGCAAACCGAGTCAGCGCCGATGTAGTGGCGTATGATAAATTCTTGTGCGAAACCGGAATAGGCTATTAAACCGACATCCCCCAGATAACCGTCAAATCCACTTCTTTCAAGTGAACCTCTACGATGTCCGCTTTGGGTCAAAAGCAGACATAAACGCCAGTGCTGAAAAATATCCGCTTTCGGGGGTAAAGCGGACTCCAATCACCGCACGATCAAACGTCCGCTTTTAGCCAGAGGCGGACATTCATTGAGTTTTGTGGTTAAGCCAGGGGTACGAAAAACCCAGGGTTGCCTTACAGTTGCTTTCGGACCCTCAGGAAGCAGCGCACTTGCCGGTCCGCGGCACGGCCGGACGGCTCAGAACGCGAAACGGCGCATGCCGCCGTCGACGTGGATTACTTCGCCCGTGATGTAGCGGGCCAGCGGCGAGGCGAGGAAAGCGATCAGGCACGCCATGTCCTCGGGCTCGCCCAGGTAGCCGGCTGGGATGTTGGCCTTGACGAAGGCCTGGCGTTCGGCGGGGTCGGGGTGAACCTTGTTGAGGATCTGCTCGCTCTTGATGCGCCCGGGCGGCAGGCAGTTGACGGTGATGCCGTCCGCTGCCAATACCCGCGACAGACCCTTCGCCCAGGCGTGTACCGCTGCCTTCGCCGACGATGCGATATTGACGGCCTCCGGCTCGCTGGTCCCGGTGATGTTGATGATGCGACCCCACTGCTGGTCCCGCATTTTCGGGATGAACTGCAGCGTCAGCCTCCTCAGGGCCTCGAAATTGAGGGTCATGCCCTCATGCCACGCATCGTCGGGCGCGTCCCAGGGAATCGGCCGGGAACCGCCGGCGCAATTGACGATGACGTCAAGGCCGCCCAGGGAATCGTAAACCCGATCACGGATTTTCTTTGGTGCGTTCTCTTCGGTGATGTCCTCGTCGATGACTTGTGGGCGGGTCGCGCCGGTTTCGGCGATCTCATCGGCCAGTTCATCCAACAAAGCCTTGCGCCTGGCCAGGATGGCGATGCGACATCCTTCGGCCGCCATCACCCTCGCCGTGCCTTTTCCGATCCCCTGGCTGGCGCCGGTGATGAGACAGGTCC
>PTLK01000253.1 GCA_002938075.1 Alphaproteobacteria bacterium MarineAlpha3_Bin3 | reverse complement strand
GCGCTGGTTGCGTTCTTCCGGTGTCGCGATATAGCTGGCCAAATGCGGGCGGGTGAAGAACACCGAGCCGGCCTCGGCCAGGTCCAACGGGTCCAAGGCACCGATGGGTCCCGAGGCGTTGCCGTTGTTGGACAGCATGCCCCGGGCTTTGAGGCACTTGAGGCTGCCCGCAATCGTATCCTTGCCGACCGAATCGTAGACCACGTCGGCGCCGAGCCCGCCGGTGATTTCCAGTACCGCGTCGGCGAAATCCACGTCGCGGTAGAGGATCGCGTGATCGGCGCCGCGTTGCCTAGCGATTTCGGCCTTTTCCTCGCTGCCGACGGTGACGATGACCTCGGCGCCGCGCATCTTGGCAAGCTGGATGGCCAACTGCCCCATGCCGCCGGCCCCGGCGTGGATCAGGCACGTGTGCCCTTCGGCCAGCGGAAAAAGCGAATGGGTCAGGTAGTGGGCGGTCATGCCTTGAAGCTGCAACGCCGTGGCAATGTCCAGCGGCACCCCGTCCGGCACCCGCACCAGCTTCCACGCCGGGACCACAGCCAATTCGGCGTAGCTGCCGACCTCCAGGCAATAGGCGACCGTGTCGCCGACGGCGACGGTATAGACACCGGGGCCGACGGCCTCGACCGTGCCGGCGCCTTCCATGCCCGGGGTGAACGGCGGCTTGTTGGGATAGGTGTCGAGTTTCTTGAACAAGCCGCTTCGCATGTAGACGTCAATGAAGTTGACCCCGGCGTAGGCGATTTTGATCAGCGCCTCGCCCTCGCCCGGTTCCGGGGCATCGACATCGCCCAGCACCAGGGTCTCCGATCCGCCGTATTCGGCAATCCGTATTGCTTTCATGACCCGAGCCTTTCCTTCAATGCGCCGCCGACGTCCGACGGCGTCGCCAATACCGTGACGCCGGCCGCTTGCAGCGCCTTCTGCTTCGATTCGTAAGTCCCGCGATTGCCGACGACGATGGCCCCGGCGTGGCCCATCTTCTTGCCGACCGGCGCGGCGCCACCAGCGATGAAGGCGATGACGGGTTTATCCATGCCGGCCGCGTACTCGGCCGCCTCTTCTTCCATGGCGCCGCCGATTTCGCCGACGATGACCACCGCCTCGGTGCCTTCGTCATTGTCCAGGGCCTCCAGCGCTTCGCGGGTGGTGGTGCCAATGATCGGGTCGCCGCCGATGCCGAGGAAGGCCGATTGGCCGAACCCGGCGCTGACGATGTTCTGGCACATCAGGGTGCCGAGAGAGCCCGACCGCGAAATAACGCCGACGGTGCCGTGGTTGAAGATGCGCTCGTTGAACGCCGGCATGAAGCCCATGAAACCTTCGCCGACGGTGACCGAGCCCGCCGTGTTGGGGCCGGTGATATCCGTTTCCGCGCCCTGCGCCGCCATAATATACATAACATCCTGGACCGGGATGTATTCGGTGAGGATGCAGATGTTCCGGGCCCCGGCCTCGATGGCGTCGAGCGCCGCGTCCTTGACGCCCAAGGGCGGAATGAACAGCACCGATACATCGAAGGACGTTTCCTTCATGGCCTCGACGGCGGAAGCATAAACCGGCACCCCGCAATGGGTGGTGCCGGCTTTCTTCGGGTTGACGCCGCCGACGACGTTGGTGCCGTATTCCTGCATGCGTTCGGTCCAGAACGTGCCCTGTTTGCCGGTGATGCCCTGGATCAGGACCCGGTGTTGCCGGCGCACGATGATCATCCGCCGTTTCCACCCTTGGCTTCTTCCTGGGCCGCGTCCACCGCCGCCTTGCACGCCGCGTCCATGTCGGAAAGCGGGTCCGCGCCTAAGCGGTCTTTGAGCATCTTGATCGCTTCCTCGTCGCCGGTGCCGGCAACGGAAAAGAACACCGGAAGGTCCGGGGAAATTTCGTCCCAGGCGTTCAGCAGCCCGTCCATCATCACCTCGCAGCGCGCGAAGGCGCCGCAGAAGTTGACCACCAGCGACTTGATCCCCGGTTTGTCGAGCACCATCTCCAGCGCCGGCTTGGCCTTGGTGTAGGCCTCGCCGCCGATCTCGCAGAAATTGGCCGGCCTGCCGCCGTGATGGCGGATCACATCCATGGTCGTCATCGTCAGCCCGGCGCCGTTGGCCAGGACGCCGACATCGCCGTCGAGCTCGATGTACTTGATCCCCGCTTCTTCGCCCCGGGCTTCCAGTTCCGTCAACTTGTCGGGCGTGCCAGTGGCGGCCAGTTCCCGGTGGCGCTTGATCGCCGAATCGTCGATGACGAACTTGCAGTCGAGCGCCACGACGGCGCCCGAGGCGGTAACCACCAGCGGGTTGATCTCCAGTAGCTCGGCGTCGTTGGCCCTATAGGCGTCGTAAAGTTTTACCAGCACGTCGGCGATCCCGTCCCGTGCGCCCCCCAGGTCCAGCCCTTCCAGCATCTCCTGGGCGTCCTGGGGACCGAAGCCTTGGCGGATATCCACCTTGGCCTGCTGGATGGCACCGGGGGTTTTTTCGGCCACGTCCTCGATGTCCATGCCGCCTTCGGTGGAGAACATCACCAGCGGCCCCTTGGTCGCCGGGTCGTTGAGGACGGCGGCATAGAACTCGCGCTTGATGTCGGATCGTTCCTCGACCAAAACCTTTTCGACCGCATGGCCGGCAATTTCTAGGCGTAAGATTTTTTCCGCCGCCGCCTTGGCTTCTTC
>PTLK01000252.1 GCA_002938075.1 Alphaproteobacteria bacterium MarineAlpha3_Bin3 | reverse complement strand
GGTTCCCGTCGGCCGCCAGTCTGCCGACGGGAACGGTGCCGGTGATTTGTGGCTTTCCGGGCCCGAGGCGGATCATGGCGCCGTTTTCGGCGGCGATGGCCATCGGCACCTGACATTCCAGGGCCAGCCGGGCGTGTTCCCGAAGGTGGCGGAGTTCGCCATGGACCGGAACCGCCAGCTTCGGCCTCGACAATTGATACATGCGGGTCAGTTCGTCCCGGGCCGGGTGTCCGGAAACATGGACGAAGTGATCCGTGGTGTTGACGACCCGGATGCCGCGGCGGACCAGTTGATTGTGAAGCCGCCCGATGGAGGCTTCGTTGCCGGGGATGATGCGGGACGAGAAGATGACCAAATCGCCTTCGCCCAGGGTCACGTTGGGATGGTCGTCGTTGGCGATCCGCGACAGCGCGGCGCGGGGTTCTCCCTGGCTGCCGGTGCAGACGATCACCGCCTTGTCTTCGGGCAAGTGGCCGGCGTCCTCTTCGTCCAGGAAGGCGGGAACGTCGGCCAGGTAACCGTTTTCCCGCGCCGCATCGTTGATCCGCACCAGCGAGCGGCCCGCCAGAACGACGTCGCGGCCGTTGGTCCGTGCCGCCTTGGCGATGGTTTCAAGCCGGGCGACATTGGAGGCGAAACAGGCGACGGCGACCCGGCCTTCGGCGTCGGCGATCAGTTCGGAAAGGCTTTTCAGCAATTCGGCCTCGGACCCGGATACACCCGGCGTGAAGACGTTGGTCGAATCGCAGACCAGCGCCAGCACCCCTTCGTCGCCGAGCCGTTTGAGCGCCTCCACGTCGGCAGCGTCGCCGACCACCGGGTCGGGGTCGAATTTCCAATCACCGGTGTGAAGCACGGTGCCCACGGGCGTGCGGATGGCGATGGCGTTGGGTTCCGGAATCGAATGGGTCAGGGTTATCAACTCCATGTCGAAAGGCCCGACCGTGAACCGCCCGCCCAGGGGTACCTCGATGATCTCAACCTGATCGGCAAAGTCGGTTTCCGCAAGCTTGCGTTTGAGGATCGAAATGGTGAACGGTGTCGCATAGACCGGGCATTGAAGCCGTTGCCAAAGATACGGCACCGCGCCCAGGTGGTCTTCGTGGGCATGGGTCAGCACCAGCCCCGCCAACCGGTCCCGGTGTTCAACAATGAAACCGGGGTCGGGCAGAATGACATCGACGCCCGGCACCTGCACGCCACCGAAGGTGATGCCCAGATCGACCATGACCCAGGTTTCTTTCCCGGCCGGCCCGAGGCCGTAAAGGTTGAGGTTCATGCCGATTTCGCCGGCCCCGCCAAGGGCCAAGAACACCAATTCGCCGGTTTTGTCGGGGCTCATGAATTTTGACGGTAAAGGGCCAAAAGGCCGCGCAGGATCAGGTCCGGGTCCGAATGGTTGATGCAGTCGGTGGCGCCGGTGAACAATTTCGCCAGGCCGCCGGTGGCGATGACCTCCATCTCGGCGCCGTGTTCCTCACTGAGACGCCTGACCAGGCCCTCGATCATGGAAACGTAGCCCCAATAGATGCCCGACTGCATGGCTTCGACGGTGCTCTTGCCGATGACTCTTTCCGTCCGCTGGATGCCGACGCGCGGCAGTTGCGCCGCCGCCATGTGCAGTGCTTCCAATGACAAATTCACCCCAGGCGCAATGACGCCGCCGACGTAATTGCCGTCGGCGTCGATGACATCGAAGGTGGTCGCGGTGCCGAAATCGACGACGATCAATGGACCGCCGTATTTTTGATGGGCGGCGATGGCGTTGACTAGGCGGTCGGCGCCGACGTCGTCGGGCCGGTCGATGAGTATCTTGAGCCCCAAATCGACTCCGTCCTCGCCGACGATCAGGGGATCGCAGTCGAAATATTCGCGGCAAAGAGACTTCAGGCTGAACAGCGTCGCCGGAACCACGGTGGCGATGATCGACGCGGTGATATCGGCCGGGCTCAGGTTAGCGGATTTCATTAATTGTTCGAGCCAGACCCCGAACTCGTCCGCCGTGCGGTCGGCGTGGGATGACGAACGCCATTCCCCCCTGATCGCGCCTTCATCGTCGAAGACGGCAAAGACGATGTTGGTGTTCCCAGAATCGATGGCCAGTAGCATGACGGACCCTTATTCCCCGGCAAAGAACACATCGCCGGCGGTGATCCTACGCTCGCCATCCGCGGTTTTCAGCACCAAAGCCCCGTCTTCGTCGAGATCGGTAAAAACGCCTTTCACGGTTTCATTGTCCAGGCGGACCCCTATCTCTTCGCCCAGACCAAAACAGCGCCAAAGCCAAGTCTTGCGGATCGGGGCGAAACCCTCTTCCAGCCACTTCCCCGACCACGACTTGAAATGACGGCAGAAGGATTCCAGGCAATCGACTTCCGTCGCCGACCAATGTTCGGCCCGTAACGACGTCGCCGGGAAATCGGTGTCGCCGGGAAAGACGCTGACGTTGACGCCGAGACCGAGGATTACCCAGTCGGGGATATCACCACCACCGGTTTCGGCCTCCAGCAACAGTCCAGCCACCTTGCGGTCGTTCAACAGCACGTCGTTGGGCCATTTCAAGTGCACCTGATGACCGGGTTCGCCGACGCTACCCAAGGCGTCGAAAACCGCCAGTCCGGCGACGAAGCTTAACTCCGCCGCCTTCGCCAACGCCACATCCGGGCGCAGGATCAACGAACAATAAAGGTT
>PTLK01000251.1 GCA_002938075.1 Alphaproteobacteria bacterium MarineAlpha3_Bin3 | reverse complement strand
CAGCGTCAACATCGGGCGCAGCCGTTTGCCGCCGGCGGCGATGATATGCCCGGCCAATTGCGGGATCAATTTGACCGGGCTGTCCATGCGCTGGACGATTAGCTCATTGACCGCCTTGAGGTCTTCGGCGACCAGCTCACTGAGGGGGTCGAGCGAAGGCTTGCGACCCCGGTCACCGTCCAGACTGACGACAATGCCCAACGTGAATCCTCCGAGGTTGCTTGACGCTTTAGGTGTCAAAGCCGAGCATAGGCCCGTTGATTTAAGTGAATCATGAAACGGCACCGCCAAGGGGTCAAGCTCGTTGGCGTTTCGGCAAAACAGGAGACCCTCGGTAATGGAAGAATTGGTGCGCACCAACGACCCGGTGTTGCTGTCTTGGCTGGCCGCCCAGTTTGCCGAGGAAAATATCGACGCCTTGGTTCTTGACGCCCACACAAGCGTCATGGAAGGCAGCATTTCGGCCATCCAGCGCCGGGTCATGGTGGTCTCCGAAGACCTGGCCAGGGCCCGGCTAATTCTGGCCGAGGCCGAAATCATCCAGACCGGCGGCCGCCCCGATGCCTGAGTTGGATTGTGAAATAAGCCGCGACGGACTGCTCGGCGGTCGGGTGACGATCCTGCAGCCGGCCGGCGGCTACCGCACCGCCATCGACCCGGTATTGCTGGCCGCGGCGGTCCCCGCCCAGCCGGGGGAAACGGTGCTCGATGCGGGCTCCGGCACCGGCGCGGCGGCGTTGGCGTTGGCGGCGCGCCTCGAAGGCGTCGGCGTTGTCGGCCTTGACTCCGACCCGGGCTTCATTGGACTGGCCCGAAACAGCGCCGAGGAAAGCGGCTTGTCCCAATCGATCCGCTTCGTCGAAGGCGATTTGCTGTCGCCGCCACCGGACCTGGTGTCCGGCAGTTTCGATCATGTGATGGCCAATCCGCCTTATCGGGCGGCGGGGAGCGGCAATCCTCCCGCCGATGCGGCGAAGCGGGCGGCAACCGTCGAAAGCCGGGCCAGGCTCGACGATTGGCTGAGGTTTTTGCTGGCCATGGCGCGTGCGGGCGGAACCGTCACCGTCATCCACCGTTACGACCGCAAGGACGAAGTCATTACCGGGCTTGGCGGCGAGGCGGGCGGCCTGGTGGTTTTTCCGTTGTGGCCGAAAATCCAGGGTCAGGCAGCGAAGAGGGTGATCATCCAAGCCCGAAAAGGGAAAACGGGAAAAACCCGAATAACCGAAGGTCTGGTCCTCCACAATGACGATGGAAGCTATACCGCCGAAGCCGAAGCGGTCCTTCGCGGCGCCGGGTCGCTGGTTCTATAGGTGCCCTTGAAAGGCGGCGTTGTTTGCCGGGGTTGAGCCGATTGGCTATGATTCCCGGGTCATGCCCGAATTTTCGTTCATCGACCGATTCCGCCAACCCCGGCCGGTCGTCGGCGTGCTGCGCTTCGACGGCGTCATCGGCCGCCTGGGGCCCCTGCGCCGCGGCCTGACGCTCGCCGGCACGGAGGGGGCCATCGAACGGGCCTTCAGACTCCGGCGTTTGAAGGCGGTGGCCTTGGCGGTCAATTCGCCGGGCGGCTCGCCGGTGCAGTCGGCATTGATCGCCAAGCGCATCCGCGATCTGGCGGCGGAAAAAGGCGTGCCGATCTATGCCTTCGCCGAGGACGTGGCGGCGTCGGGGGGGTATTGGCTGGCGTTGGCGGCGGACGAGATTTACGCCGCCGAATGTTCGATCATCGGTTCCATCGGCGTCGTCTCGGGCGGTTTCGGTTTCACCGGGTTGATCAAGCGTTTAGGCGTAGAGCGCAGGGTGCATACGGCCGGCGACAAGAAGGCGATGCTGGACTCTTTCCAACCGCAAAAGCCGTCGGATATCAAGCATCTTAAAAGCCTGCTAAAGGACATCCACGGTAACTTTGAGGCGATGGTCCGCGAACGCCGGGGCAACCGGCTCAAAGGCAAGAAGAAGGAGCTTTTCTCGGGCGCTTTCTGGATCGGAACGCGGGCCTTGGAAATGGGCCTCATCGACGGCATCGGCGATCTCAGCGGCGTCATGCGCGACAAGTTCGGCAACAGGGTGAAGCTCAAACGCATCGATGGCAGGACCCCCTTGTGGCGCCGCCGGTTCGGTTTTTCCGCGGCCTTCGGCGGTTCGCCGGGGTTAGCGCCAGGGTTAGCGGCGGCGCCCGAGGATTGGGCCGCTTCGGCCATCGCCGCCATCGAGGAACGCCTGATCTGGAACCGCTTCGGACTTTAGTCGCAACCCGCCAAAAACCTACAAGTAATTGACAACAAAGGAAAAGTTTCCGTCCCAGAATCAGTCCTGGAATCCCGGGGTGGGCAACGGTGGACATCGGTCGGTATCCGGTAGGCATTCGGTGGACATCTGGTCGGTGTCGGGTGGCTGTCCGGCGGCGGTGATGGCTTATGGGGGCAGAATTTTCAAGGATTTGGGCGCCTCTCGGCGGGCCCCCATGCCAAGGTTTTCAACCTTGTTCGCCCCCATCCGCCAAAGCCTGCTGGAACGCGACGACCCCTTCGATCCCTTCCAGCCCCTCGATGAAGTGCGGCGCAAGCGCCCGCCCGTGTCTCTGCCCCTCGCCGCCCCGGTCGGGCAGCCCGACTTGCCGAAAACCCGCAACCGCGCCGACGACGTCGGGCGGGTCGAGGGGGCGCTTGGGCGGGCCGGGGTCCTCGGCGGCGCCAGGCGGCGCCCG
>PTLK01000250.1 GCA_002938075.1 Alphaproteobacteria bacterium MarineAlpha3_Bin3 | reverse complement strand
CAACCTCCTGATCCGTAGTCAGACGCTCTATCCAATTGAGCTACGGGCGCGAAAACCCTGGCGAATCGGGCAACGGACCTGGTGCAAAAGCCCGCCTCGAAGGGGGGCGACACTACTCCACGGCCCGGCGCAAGGCAAGAACCCGCCCAACCCCCGATGAGGCCGAATTATTCCTTGAAAAATAGTAACTTGTCGTGGGATTCGCCATTGAGTAAGATCGCCAATAATCATAAACGGGGAAGGGGGACTTCCATTTATGCCCAGAATTAGTTATTGTAAATTCATGGGTTATTCCCTTATTCATGGGCTATTCCCTTTAAGAATCAAAGGCGAAACGTGTAATGACCTCTAGTGGTGTTCAGTTTCTACTGGCGGCGGCGGTGTTGTTGTTGCCCGCCTGCGCTTTCACCGAAGACACCTTTTTGCCAACGCTCACGGGTGAAAGTCCCAAGGGTACCAACAAGCAAGCCGTCGCTGCCCCGCAAGGCGCGGCGGCTTCGGGCCAGGTCAGCGGGCAGTCGGTTATCGTCGTCCAGACCCCGCCGCCCCTCGGAAACACCAATTTCCAGCCTACCGGCGTTACCCCCGGCCAATCCACGGGCACCTTCGTCGGCCAGAAGGTCGGTGAACTGCGTAGCGAGTTGAAGCGCCTGCAGGGGTCGGTCTCCCAGCACAACGGCCAGCTCCAGGGACTGCGCGGCAAGATCGTCGCCAATTCGCAGCGCTACCATGGCACTATCGCCGCGGTGAACGCGCGCCTTCAGGTCGGCACCACGCCGGGCAACCCGATCCTGGTGCAGCAGTTCAACAGCGCTCAGGGCGATCTCGACCGGATCGCCACCGACATCACCGAAATGAACACCTTGGCCGCCCGGGTCAGCAACAATTCGACCATGTCGTCATTCCTGTTGGAATCAGCCAAGGCCTCGTTCGCCGTTTCCGGCGCCGTCGACGAGGACCACCGGCAACTGGCGATCCTCGAGGACGAGGTCAGCCGCACCGATGTCCTGGTCGCCCGGCTCTTGAAAGAGGTGTCCGAGGACGTGCGCCGCCAGACCAACTATGTGGCCACCGAACGGGCGAACCTGAACACCGTCTCGGCCGCCATCCGCACCGGCGAGATTTTCGGCGGCAGCCTGGTCCACAAGGCGCTGGCTTTGGCCTCCGCCGGCCAGAACGGCACCCTCGCCGCGCGGCCAACCGACACGACGGGCAAGCGTCCGCTGGTGGTGATCCGCTTCGACCGCGCCAAGGTGCCCTATCAGCAGGCCCTTTACCACGCCGTCAGCCGCGTCATCGAACGCCGCCCCGACGCGGTCTTCGACCTTGTCGCCGTGGCTTCGGCCTCGGGCGGCACCGCCCGGGTCGCCTTGAACGCCAACAAGGCGCGGCGCCACGCCGAGGAAGTGCTGCGCGCGCTGATCGAAATGGGCCTGCCGCCGGCGCGGGTCGCGGTGTCGGCGAAGACCATGGCGAGCGCCAAGACCAACGAGGTCCACGTCTACCTGCGCTGATTTCGATTATTTAATTTCAGTTTCTTCAACCGGCGTCCTCCCGGCTTCCCCTGTGGGGCGTCGGTTTCGTTTCACCCCCCCCTGACAACTTGCTGCCTCGACACTAGCGTTGAACCGGCCGGGGGGGCGTTTCATACTCAAGACATGATCCGCATCGCCGCCATCCTTGCCGTCTTGGCCGCGCTCATCCCGGTATCGCCTGCCGCCGCTCAGGCGCGCCTCGACCTAGTGCAGCTGCCGGCGGGGTTCAAGATCGAACTGTACGTCCGGGTGCCGGGCGCGCGCTCCATGGCGGTGGCCGATTCCCTCGGCGTCGTTTTCGTCGGCACGCGAAGCGACAGCGTCTACGCCGTCATCGACGGCGACCGCGACGGCCGGGCCGAACGGGTCGACCGCGTGCTCGAGGGCCTGAAGGTCGCCAACGGCATCGACTGGAAGGACGGTTGGCTCTACGTCGCCGAGCAGCACCGGGTGGTGCGCTTCGCCGCCCCGGACCTCAAGACCCTGGCCCGGGCGGAGCCGGAAATCCTGTTCGAGGGCCTGCCCGACAACCCGTGGCACGGCTGGCGCTATGCCCGTTTCGGGCCCGACGGCAAGTTCTATATCGCCGTCGGTTCGCCTTGCAACGTCTGCCGGGTCAAGGGCCTGGAAGGCACCATCATTCGCATGGTCCGGCAAGGGGGAAAGCCGGAAATCTTCGCCTCAGGCGTGCGCAATTCCGTCGGCTTCGACTTCCAGCTCGGGACCGGCGAGCTTTACTTCACCGACAACGGCGCCGACATGATGGGCGACGACAGCCCGCCCGATGAACTCAACCACGCACCCCGCAAGGGGCTGTGGTTCGGGTTTCCCTATTACGGCGGCGGTGGCGACCGGACGCCCGACTTCCAGGGCCGCGAAGTCCCCCGCCCCGCCGTCTTCCCGGTCGTCGATTTCAACGCCCACGTGGCGTCCTTGGGCATCAACTTCTATCGCGGCGCCATGTTCCCGCCTGCCTATAAGGGCGATGCCTTCGTCGCCGAACACGGATCCTGGAACCGCACCATCCCCGACGGCTACCGGGTCATGCGCGTCCGCTTCGACAGGAGAACGAAGAAGGCCCTGGGCAAGGAAATTTTCGCCGACGGCTGGCTGCAAGAGGGCATATCCTGGGGACGGCCGGTGGACGTCAAGGAACTGGGCGACGGGTCGCTTTTAATTTCCGACGACCGGCTCGGCGCCCTTTACCGGATCACCTATTCGGGGCCATAGGCCCTGACGCGGGTCAAACC
>PTLK01000025.1 GCA_002938075.1 Alphaproteobacteria bacterium MarineAlpha3_Bin3 | reverse complement strand
GAGGCCGCCGTCCATTACCGCCTGGGCCAATTTCTTGGCGTAACGACCCTTGCCCCGGCTTAGGCCGAAAGCACGGAGGTCATCGTCCGATTTTTCCAGCACCGCCTTAGGCGTCACCCAGCCGAGGCCTGTTTCCAGGCGTTCCCAGATCGCCTTACCGGCAGGGACCGATACCTGCTGATTGACGATGATTCGGAGCAGGCTGGGAAATCCCGGTTTGCGGTTTCTGGACGGCGGTGCGCCGGCGAGCTTAAGGGCCCGGGCGATATCGGCGTTTTTCTCCACCAGCGCCTTGAGGCCTGCGTCGAAACTGGTCATGGCCCGGTCATGCCCGGTCATGGCGGGAGTCAAAGCTCCTCGACCGGAGAGACCCCGAAAACCTGGAGCCCGGAAGTGATCACCGTCGCCACACCCTGAACGAGAGCCAACCGAGCCAGCGTCAGGCCCTCGTTATCGGATTGAAAGAACCGGAGCCTGGCGTCGTCGTTGCCTTTGTTCCAAAGCGCGTGAAAAAGAGTCGCCAAGTCGTTCAGATAATAAGCCACGCGATGGGGTTCATGGACCTCGGCGGCGTTTTCCACCATCCGCGGCCAAGCGGCCATGACCTTAATGACGCTCAGCTCGGCGGTGTCCGTCAACAGGCCGAGATCAGCCCCGGCCAGCGCTTCCGGCGCAATCTTTTTGTCTCCCAGTTGTTCCGCCGCGTTGCGCATCACCGACCGGCATCGGGCGTGGGCGTAGTGGACATAGAACACCGGGTTGTCGCGGGATTGCTCCAACGCCTTTTCGAGGTCGAATTCCATCTGGCTGTCGTTCTTGCGTGTCAGCATCATGAACCGGACGACGTCCCGGCCGACTTCGTTGATCAGGTAACGGAGGGTCACGAAGGTCCCGGCCCGCTTCGACATCCTGACCGGCTTGCCGCCCTTTTTCAGGTGCACCATCTGACAGAGCTTCACCTCCAGAACCCCGTCGCCATCGGTCACCGCCTCGACCGCCGCTTTCATGCGCTTCACGTAACCGCCGTGGTCGGCGCCCCAGACGTCGATCATGGTCTTGAACCCGCGCTGAAATTTATCCAGATGGTAGGCCATGTCGGTGGCGAAATAGGTCCACGACCCGTCAGATTTCTTGACCGGCCGGTCAAGCTCGTCGCCGAACTCGCTGGACTTAAAAAGTTTCTGCGGACGGGGCTCCCAGTCGTCGGGCGCCTTGCCCTTGGGCGGTTCCAAGACCCCGGTGTAGATCAGTCCTTTATCTTCCAGGTGTTTGATCACAGCATCGACGGTGCCCTTTTCGACCAAGACGCTTTCCGACGTGAAAACACCGGGTTCGACGCCTAAGGACGCAAGGTCTTCGCGGACTCCATCCATCATCATAGCCACGGCGAAGGAGCGGATTTCCGGCAGCCAGGCGTCTTCGTCCACGTCCCGCCATTGGTCGCCGTCGCGCTTGGCCAGGGCTTCCCCCACGGGGATAAGATATTCGCCCGGGTAGAACCCTTCCGGGATGTCTTTGATTTCTTCTCCCAGGGCCTCGCGGTACCGAAGATAAGCCGAACGGGCCAGGGCATCGACCTGGGCGCCGGCATCGTTGACGTAGTATTCGCGGGTAACGTTATAGCCAGCTTTCTCCAGAAGCGACGCCAGCGCATCGCCGACCACCGCCCCCCGGGCATGGGCGACATGCAAGGGACCAGTGGGATTGGCCGATACGTATTCGACGTTGACCGACTCTCCCCGGCCCATTTCGGAATCGCCGTAGGCAGGACCAGTCTCAACGATTTCCTTTAATTGCCGGTGCCAAAAGGCCGGTTCCAGGCTTAGGTTGATGAAACCGGGGCCGGCGATTTCCGTTTCCATGACCGCTTCGATCCCTTTTAGCCGCTCGGCCAAAACCGCCGCCAAATCGTGGGGCTTCAAACCCGTCGGCTTTGACAGAACCATGGCCGCGTTGGTGGTGATGTCGCCGTGGCCGGTTTGGCGTGGTGGTTCGACCGCGACCCGGGCCGTATCGAGCGGACCCGGAAGTTCCCCGGAAGCCGCCAGGTCCTCGACGATACGGACGATTTGGTCTCGAAAGTATTGGTAAAGATTCATTGATTTTCGGACTCCAAGGCGGTTCGGAGGAATGCCGATTCCCGCCCCGCTTAAGCGTTGATACTTGAGAGCCCAACGCCAATCAACCCGTGTTCGCCGCCCTGGCAAAAGCCCCCAACGCTAGGACTTGACCACGGGCGCCGGAGCCTGCCACTCTTATAAGTCTGTTCGGGGTGATGGGATTGAAATGGCTAAAAAACGGAAAATCGACGTAAAGGCATACAAAAAGCGCCTGACTGGAATGCGCGAGGAAGTCGAGAAACTTTCCGAGGTTACGGAAGAAGCGCGTAAACCGGTGCAGTTGGACCAGACCATGGTCGGGCGTCTATCGCGCATGGATGCCTTGCAAACCCAGGCCATGCAGCTTGAAACGGAACGCCGGCGGACGGTCGAGATTCAACGCATCGACGCGGCGCTGAAGCGTATGGACGAAGGCGAATTCGGCTATTGCGTCAGTTGCGGCATAAATATCGAACTTAAACGGCTCGAAAACGACCCCACCACGCCGACCTGTTTCGATTGCGCGGAGTTGTCGGAAGGCTAATACCCCCCAGGGCACCCCAAAGCCGTCCAGGGGCACCCATCCAGACACACTTCTCCTGTCGCTTTCTCCTGGCCGTCGATTTCCTCGGCCTACGATTGATTTTGAGACCTTCTAAAGAAGCCCTGTGGGGACCGGGGGTTTGGAGAAGACTCGCTGGCGATGGGCGCAACTAACCAAACGATACCGATCAGGCCTCGTCCTCATGGCTCAACGGCATGAGATGAATCCCCTTTGCGAGAAGTGACGCGTTGATTCGCTTGTCGGTCGCAAGGTCGTTTCGGTGAGCGACATGGGTGGGCACGGTCATGAAAAGCGGTGAATCCGGCACTCCATCCACGGTGATGGCGACGCTTGTCCAGTCGCCAAGCGGCACGAACTCCATGATGATGCCGGAAACCGGGTTCTCCCTTTCGCCTCTGGACGGGCGATCAGGTCGGTGAATAATGACGCGGGCATTCGGGATCGTCCAAGTCACGCAACTGCCTTCGGGGAAATTCGGCTGATACGTTGTTTCCAGCGTATAAGGCCCCCACCCCAAGAACGTTCGATCATTGCCGGCCTGGTGTTCCAACACTCGCCCTTCGAAGGTGTTCTTCAATTCCACCAACCGCGCTATCTCTGGTGTTGCCGGCCGCGTCATGACGTCGAAAGGCGGTCCCTCCTGCAGCGTCCTTCCGCGATGAAGGATGCATAGCCGATCCGCTAACATAGCTGCCTCGTCCAGATCATGAGTCACCAGTACGACCGGCATCCGTAGTTGGCGGCGCAGATCGGCGAGTTCCCGATAAAGTCGCTGGCGTGTCGCCTTGTCGACGGCGGAAAAAGGCTCATCGAGCAGGAGAACGTTGGGATCGCGGGCAAGCGCCCGGGCCACGGCCACGCGCTGTTGCTGGCCGCCGGAAAGTTCCGCGGGGTTTCGATCCTCGAGCCCGCCGAGATTGACGAGGTCAAGAAGTTCACCGGCCCGCGCCCGGCGCTCCGAAGGGGGCCGATCCCCAAGCGCCTCCATAACGTTCTTGATTGCGGAGAGGTGCGGGAACAGCGCGTAGTTCTGGAAAACGATCCCAACTCGGCGTTGCTGAGGCGTCAGGTTGACGGCTTTGGCGGGGTCATACCAGACTTCGTCACCATAGATGATCTCGCCACGTTTCGGTCGATACAAACCGGCGATGCTGCGCAGGACCCTCGATTTTCCGCTTCCCGATGGGCCGACAAGAGCGAGGATTTCCCCAGTGGCGCAGGACAACTGGACGTCCAAACGGAACGGCCCGTCATCTTGCAGGGCGACGGTCAGTTTCGCGACCATGTCAGATATTCCTCCGCCCGACCGAGGACGTCGCCGCGTAGGTGATGCCAATGGCGGCGAGGGCGACGATGAGCAACACTGCCGACATCAAGCCGGCTGCGGCATTATCGAAAGCCTGGACCCGGTCGTAGATGGCGATGGCGATGGTTTCGGTCTCTCCGGGGATATTGCCGCCAACCATCAGCACGACGCCGAATTCACCGATGGTGTGGGCAAACGTGAGAACGAGTGCCGATAGAATGCCGGGCCAGGCCATCGGAAGCTCGATTCGCCAGAGGATCCGCCCAGCCGACATCCCGCAGCACGCCGCCGCCTCCCGCACCTCGGGGGGGATGGATTCGAAGGCCCGCCGCATGGGCAGGACGACGAAGGGAAGGTTGAAAATTACCGAGGCGACGAGCAACCCGTCAAAGCTAAACACCAACGACCGTCCGAGCACCGCGTCATAGAACTGCCCGATCGGTGATCCACCGCCAAGGGTGATCAGAATGTAAAAGCCCAGAACCGTCGGCGGCAAGACAAGCGGCAGCGCCAAGGCGGCTTCCACCAAGCCCTTGGCGGGGAACCGTCGCCATGCAAGCTGGCGGCTCAGGACAATACCGATCGGCAGCAAGACCACCATGGTCCAAACCGCCAATTTCAACGACAGAATCAGCGACGGCCAATTCATGATGGCTCAACTCCCATCCGGTGGACCAAAACCATACCGGCGCAGGATGGCCCGCGCGGGCGGCTGCTGAATGAAGTGGTAAAAATGCCGCGCAACCTGGCCAGCTCCTTTGAGCAACGCCATGCGCTGCCTGAGCGGGCGGTGCCATTTGGCCGGAACAAGTGCCGATTCACCCCGGCCCGAGAACGGCGGCGAGCGCACGAGGGAGTAGGCGAGAAGCCCGCCCTGGGTTGACCCGGATAGCACGAACTGAGCCGCTTGCGAGATGTTTTCGCCGAAAACCAGGCGAGGTAGGATCTTTTCCCACAAGCCCGCATGAACAAGCACCTCGCGAGCAGCGCGGCCGTAGGGAGCGTGTTCGGGATTGGCGATGGCGAAATGTTTCAAGCGCCCGTTTTTGATCATCACCCGCAGGCCCTGCATAATCGCATCAACCTGCAAGGGCGAACCCGTGGGTGCGAAAATGGCAATCCGGCCGATGGCATAAAGAACGCCTTCGCCGATGGTGAATTCATCCCGGGCGAGATCCAGGACATAGACCTCGTCGGCGGACATATACAGTTCAAACGGGGCGCCCTGCCTGATCTGGCGGGCGAAATTCCCCGACGAGCCGAAGGACAACCTTACCTTGACGCCGGTATCGCGGTGGAAGATCCGGGCGATTTCCTCTAATCCGAAACGCAAGTTCGAAGCGGCGGCAATCGTCGGCGGGATCGTTACCGCGCTCGCCCCAAGGGCGAATAAGGGGGCGACGATGACGGCACCGACAATGACGGTCCGATAGAGAATTCGCTCCAGTGCGCGCCCTGTCAACATGGCGTTCCCAACCTAAAATACCGATATAACCAACTGACTATATCGATGATTCTATGTCAAGGTTTCCAAGGGGTTGAAGCCAACGGGCCGAGGTTTCGCGGATCAGGAAAAAATGATTACCGGCCGGATTTTTCGTTCAAGGCGGTCTTGAGGGCCTTTATTTCCCCGTCGATGGCCTTGGCGGTTAGTTTCTCCATGCGCCGGTAACGCATAAGAACCTCTTCACCCAAGGGCGTCAGGACGGCGCTGCCACCCGAACGTCCACCTTTATGCATGACGACTAACGGTTTGCCGAAGCAATTATTTATGGATTTGACTAAATACCAGGCCTGCTTGTAGCTCATATTCATCCGACGGCCGGCGGCAGCGATCGAGCCGGTGTCCCTGATTTCTTCCAGCATCGCGGCTTGGCCGGGACCGACCGCCGCGCCCGGTCCGAGGACGACGCGAAGCCGCGCCCCGACGGTGTTGCTCTTGGTTTTCATGGGCGATGGACCATTTCGGCAGATGAACGGGGACCTGCCATGGGACTCCTTGCCTGGGAGTTTACAGGGAAAACAAAGCTCGTCCACGGATAACCCGCTTCCGCCGGTGCCGATGGGTGTTATCGGGTCTGTCATAAACCCTTATATGCACTAACATGGGAAACGGGGTTTCTATGGCATTTGCCGAACCTTTCTCGGCCCTGGTGCTGGTATTCGCCGTCCTGGTCATGATCGCCGACCTGTGGGCCGATCGCGACCGGCGCCAACGCATGGCCGCCGACCACCGGGCTTGGTGGGACAGTTTACGGACGGCAACCTATTCCCGGCTGATGTCGGACGCCGCCTCCGGGTTCTACGGAATGCCGGGGACCGGTTTCGCGAAAGGCTGGCCCAAGTTCCGCGTCGTCGCCTACGGTTTCGTGACGGTTGGGGTGGTCGGCACCGGTTCGCTGGTGACTGGCGCACTGTTGTTTGCGCCCGACCCGGAAGCCGTTATCGGCCATGTACTCAACTTTTTCGCGGCGCCTTCCGTAGTGGTCGCCTTGGCGTGGCTGGCCGTCGGTGCCGGCCTGCTCTCACGGATCGCCCGCGCGCCGTCCGCTCTCCCGCAAGTCCTTTTCGTTTTCCTTCTCGCCGCCGGCGCCATCCTCATGTGGGTCGTCCTGATGCACATAGGGACCTGGCTGGAATGGCAGTACAAGAGGACGCCCATTCCCTACGGCACCGAATGGTTCTATGCCGAGGCCTACATGGAATACGTCCGGGAACCCGCCGGCCTACTGGTCTCGCTGACGGCGGCCCTGATCGTCGGCCTGCCGGCGGTACCCTGTGTCTTGCGGGTCTGTTTTTTGATCGGATGCAAAGGCCTTCGGCCAATTTTGGCGCCAGTCCTCACCCGCTTGATGGACAGCTTCGCGACCGCCAGAATAGGTGTTTATGCGTTGTCGGCGTTATTTGTCGTGCTGATCATCGGCGTCTTAGGCGGCTAAAAAAAATGCCCTGGTTGGGGACAAAAAAAAGCGCGGACCCTTAATGGGCCCGCGCCGAATTATGGGAGGAAGATTTAACCTTAGTCGTAGAGGAAGATATCCGGTCTCGGGTCGGAGATGAATCCGTTCCGGTTGGGCATCTTCACGTTGGCCAGGGTCTTGGCGTTCATCACCGTGTCCTTGCTGATGATCCCACCCTCGGCGAGGATGTAGGCGACCACCGCATAAATGTCATTGTCGTTCATCGAGCCGGGCTCGTAGAACGGCATCGCCCGCTTGGTGTAGTCGAACAGCGTCGAGGCGTAGGGCCAGTAGCTTTCGACCGTCTTCTTCGGTTTGCCCGAGGTGAGCGTGCCGCGGCCGCCACGTAGCGGCGCGGCCCCGGTCCCTTTCACCGGCTTCGCCATGTCGGCGCCGTGGCAGGCTGCGCACGTGGCGGCATAGACCTTCTTGCCCTCGGCGTAGGTTCCCTGGCCCGGAGGCGCGCCGCGGCCGTCGGGCATGACGTCAATATCGATCTTGGAGATATCGGCGGCACTGGCCGGGGTGCCGAAACCATACTTATGGCCGTAGTTGCTGCCCGCCTCGACGGCGTTAGCGATGCCAAGGCTGAGCGCGATCACGCAACAGCCACCCAATGTCAGTTTTTTAATATTTGTGGACATTTTTCACACTCCCGTCGCTATCGACGCCCCAACTCTGGATGCCGTTTAAGTGATAGATCGATCCGAACTTGGCGTGCCCGTCGAGACCGCGGACGGCAACCAGTTGCTTGATGGTCGGCTGGGTGTAGCCGGTCTCGTCCTGGCAACGGCTTTGCAGAATCGCCGGCTTGCCGTCCCAGTGCCACGGGAAGCGGAACCGGGTGTGGCAAATGGACTGGATCGGCGTCTGTAATTGAGCCAAGCCCCAGGACGCGCCGCCATCGGTGGAAATATCGACCCGCCGGACCTTTCCGCGGCCCGACCAGGCGAGGCCGGTGAGCTCGTAGAATCCCGCACCCGGCAGCTTCATTTCGCCGGACGGGTAGGTGATCACCGATTTGGCTTCCATGGTGAACGAGAACTGACGTGCCTTGCCGCCGTTCAAGAGGTCCGTGTACTTGGACGTCTCTTCGCGGCTCATGAACGGCTTGTCGCTGACCTCGATGCGGCGCAACCACTTGATGTGGGTGTTGCCTTCGTACCCGGGCAGCAGAAGACGCAGCGGGTGTCCCTGTTCGGGACGCAGCGCCTCGCCGTTCTGGGCATAGGCCAGCATGGCGTCGCTCCAGCATTTATCCAACGGCACACTGCGGGTCATCACCGCGGCGTCGCCGCCTTCGGCCAGGATCCATCCGGCGCCGTCCTTGACGCCGACTTCGCGCAGGATCGTCGATAACGGAACGCCCGTCCATTCGGACGTGCTAGTCAGGCCATGGGTGCCCTGGACGGTCTTCAGGTACGGCTTCTTCCATTCCGTCAGGCCGTTGCCGGAGCATTCGATAAAGTGTTGCCGCGATATCGACGGAAACCGCATCAAGTCGGCCATGGTGTATTTCCTGGCCTGATTGACCATTCCGTGGACGATCAGCGTGTGCTTCGCCGGGTCGATGTTGGGAATGCCGCCGTGGTGGCGTTCGAAGTGCAGCCCCGAAGGGGTGATAATGCCTTGACTTTTGTCCAATGGCACCATCGTCCAGGACGATTCCTTGGTCGCCGTCGGGAAACGCCAACGGACCTCGCTCTCGAACTGAGAACGCGAACCGTATCCGCCGTCAGCGCTGGTCAGGCGGCCCTGTTCACTGGTCGGGTCCTTTTGCACGGGATAGTCCATGGCGCCCGGTGGTGCCGCCGCGTTGGCTCCTCGGGTCACCAGCGCGGCCGCCCCGGCCGCCCCGGCCGCGGCAAGGAAGCCCCGCCGACCGATGCTCGGAAACATGCCTTCCTTGCACTCGCATTCTTCTTCGGCGCGGGCCGCGAGGGCGCGATTTTCAGCCGCAGCCATGCCCTTCATCATTCGACGGGTTTTGGCGTCATACCCGTCTAGATCGGTATTTTTACTCATGTCGTGGTGTCCTCCAAAATTCAAGCTTCCTTGTTGTTGAGGCGCCGCACGGCGGGGAAGGTCTTGCCGGACGAAGGCGCCTCGTCCTAGTTTGTTAATGGTGTTGTTTGATCCCTTTGGCCTCCTTAGCAACTCGTTAATCGGGGGATGTTCGCCTTCGAATAAAATCTGTCAATGCCAATAAGAACGCTCGCGCCCACGCAAAACGGCGCGGCGTCGGTCCCCAAAATTTGGTTGGTCAATTGAAGTCACTCGAACATCCCCCTGGTCTTAACCGTCCCTGAAATCCCTTTTCAGCACCGGGTTTGTAGAACGGCGAATAATCATCAATCTAAATAAGAAACGTGTAAAGAAAGTTCTTCAAATGAAGTGATAGGTTTTCCTTAACG
The DNA here is from genome assembly GCA_002938075.1 of Alphaproteobacteria bacterium MarineAlpha3_Bin3. Classification (GTDB taxonomy): domain Bacteria; phylum Pseudomonadota; class Alphaproteobacteria; order Rhodospirillales; family Casp-alpha2; genus Casp-alpha2. The sequence continues at coordinate 4,914 of PTLK01000025.1, read as the reverse complement.
TTTTTCCGTTCGCCAAATTTATTTCAATCGCATACATTTCGACCGCTCCGGGCCGTGGTGTCGACGTCATCGGTTCCCGGAGCCGCTTTATTTCGACACCAGGGGCGCCGAAAAGAGGGGGAATAAACGTGTCCGACGCAACGATCATCGACGGCAAGGCCTTTGCCGCCGGGCTTCGCGAAAAGGTGGCGGCGGCAGTGACCAGCCTTAAGGACCGACACGGACTGGAGGCCCGGCTCGACGTGGTGCTGGTGGGCGACGACCCGGCAAGCCACGTCTACGTGCGCAACAAGGGGAAGCAGACGGAAGAAGCCGGCATGGTGTCGGTCGAACACCGGCTTGCCGTCGATGCGCCCGAACAGGAGCTGCTGGCGTTAATCGATCGGCTCAACGGCGATCCGGCGGTCAACGGCATCCTGGTCCAGTTGCCGCTGCCCGATCAGATCGACGAGCAGAAAGTCACCGCCGCCATCTCGCCGGAAAAGGACGTGGACGGCTTTCACGTGGTCAACGTCGGCCGGCTGTGGACCGGGGCGGAAGCGCCGGTGCCATGTACGCCCTACGGTTGCCTGTTGATGCTGAAGGAGACTCTTGGCGATCTGAAAGGCAAGCGCGCGATGGTCCTGGGGCGATCCAACATCGTCGGCAAGCCGATGGCGGCGCTGTTGCTGGCCGAGCACTGCACGGTAAACATCGCCCATTCCCGGACCCGGGACCTGCCCGAACGCTGCGCCGAAGCCGAAATCCTGGTGGTCGCCGTCGGCCGGCCGGAAATGGTCCGCGGCGATTGGATCAAACCCGGTGCCACCGTCATCGACGTCGGCATCAATCGTATCGATGCTCCTGAAAAGGGCACTAACGAAGACGGCTCGCCAAAAACCAGGCTCGTCGGCGACGTCGCCTTCGACGAAGCCGTCAAGGTGGCCGGCGCCATCACGCCGGTGCCGGGTGGTGTCGGGCCCATGACCATCGCGTGTCTACTCCGCAATACAGTGATCGCGGCCTGCCGCCAGAACGGGCTTCCCGACCCGGAGGTCTAGAAAGCGGCGGGGGACACCGTCGTCAACGGCACCCCCCGGGGGGCCACCGGGGGGTGTCCCCCCTATCATTAATCCGGGGGGCGCCCCCGCGACCCCTGGGGCATCAACCGTTCGGCCCGAACCGCGATCAATTCTTCTTTTTGCTCTTTTTCTTATCCAGTTCCGCGAGCTTGGACTCCCATTTCATGTCCTTGGCGAACTGCGCCACATCCTCGTCAGACATATAGACCGTGTGTTCGGGCCCCGGATAGATGTGCTCGCGCACCTCATCGCGGTAGCGAATGAAGACGTCCTCCATGATCGGGATCAGGTCCGTGTAGACCTTGGAGTGGCGCGGCACATGTTCTTCCCACAGCTTGAACAGATCGGAGGTAATGATGTGCACGCCGTGGCCCTTGTTGCCGGCGCCGAGGCTAATCACCGGAACCGGCAAAGTTTCCGTAAGGTAATGGCAAACCTCTTCCGAAGTCACCTCGCAAAGGATCGAGAAACAGCCGGCGTCGACGAAGGCCTGGGCGTCGTCGACCATCCGCTTGGCGGCGTCCGCGGTCTTGCCCTGGGCGAAGAAGCCGCCCATCTGCGGGATACGCATGGGCGTGATGCCGATATGCCCCTGAACAGGTATACCGGCCTTGATGATAGCCTCGATGTTGCGGGCGTGGTGCAAGTTGCCTTCGCACTTCATGACCTCGGCATTGGCTTCGTGGACGAAGCGGCCCGCGTTCTCCACCGCCTGTTCGGCCGAGACGTGGAAGCTCCAATAGGGCATGTCGACCATGCGCATACCGTATTGGCTGCCGCGGTCGATGGCTTTCGCCATCATCATCACTTCGTCGAAGGTTACCGTCACCGTGCTTTTGTGGCCGAACAGAATCATGCCGCCGGTGTCCGAGACGCAAAGGATGTCGATGTCCTGGCGGTCGGCGATGACGGCGCTGCGGTAATCGTAGATCGCCATCTGAACGATCTGCTCACCCTCTCGCATCTTCTTGTTAAGGGTTCTAATCGTGACTCTTTTTCTTTTCTTCGGCGCGTCTGCCATCGTATTTTTCTCCCTGACTCAAGCTTCCTGTTAAGCAAAAATTATTCCCTATAGCCATCCCTTAAGGGGCGATGGCGATTTCAACCCGTGGACCACTGTCCACTCTAAAGCTTACAACCATCCCGGATCGCGCAACAAGGGCTAAGTCCTTGATAGAAAGAACGAAACACTCGATTTAGAATGCCTACTAAAGGGGCTCGTCAGGCACCCATTCAGGCCAGCAAAATCCGCCCGACGATGAAATTGCCGACGGCCACCAAAACCCACGCGACGACCCGGCGCAAAGTCGCTTGCGAGACGGTGTGGGCGAGATGGGCGCCGATGGCGGCGCCGACGCGGGTAGAATTCCCCCGACCATCATGCCAACAGATGCATAGATGAAGTTGCCGGTCGTCGCCAACGCGGCGATCGGCAGTTGTATGGTTTGGCGATGCAGCTTGACGGCTCGCAGCGTCATGCCGTCAGTTGACCCCATTTTGATTCCCCTGTTATTTTCATAGGTCGATTTTTATTTTCAATTCCTTTCAATCAAGAACAGAGTTGACCTTTCGGAAACCTGGGGAAACAGTTGTTAGCGATGCTAGCGAAATCGCGAAGCAGATGCAGGGAGGGGACGTAGCGTGCTCATCAGATCTATGGCTGGTGACTTCGAGATATCCATCAAAGGGTTCGAGGTCAAGAATGGGCGACTGATCATGGTGGGAACGATGGGTGTTTGGGACGCTCGGACGTATATCACACCGCGCGAATTGGTTTCGGTGTTTGTCAAGCTTCTTCGGCCAGGAATTCTGTTTTACATACTCCGACTCCCCTTCCTAGTTTTCGCTCGAAAACCACACGAACCCGTTCCTATTAATGAGGATTAGCCATGAGTGATGATACGAAGCCATACGGAATGCGCCCGGAAGTTGAGGCTGCGTGGAATTTTCCGTTGTTTGAAGCGATGATGGGACGCCGATCTCGTCGATTTGGCTTCGGCATGGAACTCGAATACGGCCCCTTCACCTACAAATCCGAAAAAGAACCGTTTCCCCTTTCGGAAGATGAAACCGCGATCCTCGTCGCCGCGGCGACAGGGTTGACCGGAGCGATACTTTGCGAGGGCGACACGCAGGGCGGCATGGTGAAGTCCGTCGGCCGCACGCACCCGAGCGCCGTCGGCGCACATCGGACTCAACTCTTCTTCACCAACGACGACGGCTTGTTCCTCTATCAGGGAACCAAGCACAAGATGAGCAAGATGAAGGAGTACGAGACCGAGGAAGACCGAAACAAGATTCGAGGCTTCTACGACGAATATACAGTGAAAATCAGCGAAGGCCGTTTTGATCTTCCCCAGGCGGAGCCGGGTCTTTTCGCCCACAACCTTTGGGTGACCAACACCCCCGGCTCGACCTTGTTCATGCCGGTCACCGACGTGAGTCAAGACTTGATCCGGCTCATGGTCAACATGTGCGACTCAAAGGGCGGTGCGCGGTATTCAAAAACCGGGGGGTATTACATCGTCGACGAACGCAAGGGAATGCGGGCCGCCGGTTGCGAAAAGTGGGCTGAAAACGGGCTTTTGAACAAGGAAAATATCCTGCCTCTCGGCCGGCTGGAGAAAATCATCGTCAGCTGGCTTTGCGCCGAGGGGGCGATGATGGGAACGTTGATGCAACTCGCCATGGCGGCGACGGGAATCGGCGGCTGGCTACATGGCGGCTTTACGCCGCTCGTCGTGATGGGCGGCACGCCAATCTGCAAGGGGTTGGGCATGCGTTTCATCACGCCAAAGGAAGACCCCTTCCCGAACCCCGTTGGCCTGGACGGCTATTTCGAAGGCTTTTGCCCGCCCTACTACAAGGACATGAATGCGGCCGTCGAGGCGGCCGTCGAAGGAATGGGTGAAAAGCTGGACGATTGGGAAAAACGGGGAATGGTTCTCCCCCACAAGGTCAGCAACGAGGAGTTTGAGAAGGCCGTTCCCGGCGTCAGCGACGAAGGCATCGAATGCGTAAAGGATATCTGCACCTACATCTTCGAGGAATACGGAAAATTCCCCGCTTTCAACGACACCATGCATCTTCTGTACTTTATCCAGGCGCACCACCTGGACACCGATTTCTACGACAAGTACTTCAAGGATGGGGCCTATTTGGATACCCACAAGAATCACTTCGATATGTGGCATAAAGGCACGAACATCCCACGTCGGGAAAAATAAGGGCCGGAAACGCCCATTGACTGTCGCAGGGAGGCGGCTGAAGAAATGACAAAAATCCTTAAACGATCCCCGCACTACGGGCAACACGTAGCGCACGGGGCAAAAGGCTTCATCGATTTCGCGGGCTGGGAAATGCCCGAGCACTTCTCGTCCCTCGAACAAGAGGTCAAGACGTGCCGCGAGGCGGCTGTTCTGTTCGACGGCCACCAGATGGGCGAGATTCACGTCAAGGGAAAGGACGCCCATGCCGCGGTGCAGAAAGTGTGCGCGGCAAACATCAAACCGGTGGCGGGGCGTTGCTCTTATTCAGGCCTTCTCAACGAGGAGGGCGGTTTCGTCGATGATCTGGTCGTCCTTTGCCTGGCGCCCGATCACTATTTGATGACGGCGGCGGCGTTCAACGTCCACAAGACCCCGGGCTGGCTCGATTCACACATTGGCGACATGGACATCACCATCGATGACCAGACCAACGGCTCGACGATCATCGAAATCCAGGGGCCGAATTCCCGCGACATCCTGCAAAAGATTACCGAGGCGGACATTTCAAACGAGGCCCTTCCCTATTTCGGCTGTGTCGAGACGAAGATTGCCGGGATAGACGCCATCGTCGCCCGTCTCGGCGT
>PTLK01000249.1 GCA_002938075.1 Alphaproteobacteria bacterium MarineAlpha3_Bin3 | reverse complement strand
CCGGTGGGAAATTCCTTGATGCCAAAAAAGCCGACCAGGGTATCTATCCTGTCGGCCAGGGCGACGGCGATGCTGACCGGCGCAGACGGGCAATTGTCGTTAGGGCCCAGGGGTCCATAGTGCTCGGCAATGGCGGTGGCGACGTCGGCGTTTTCGCCGTCGTTGAGGGCATGGTATCGGCCCATGACGCCTTGCAGGATGGGGAACTCGGCCACCATCCCGGTCGAAAGATCGGCCTTGCAAAGCCTCGCCGCCCAGCGGGCGTCGCCTGAATTGGCGCCGCAGCTTTCGGCTAGCTCGGAGGCCAATTCCTCGACCCTGATGACCTTGTCCATGACCGTGCCCAGTTGGGCGTGGAATACCCTGCCGGCCAATTCCTGGACCCGGCTTTCAAGTGTCCGTTTGCGGTCCTGGTCCCAGAAGAACTTGGCGTCGGCGAGGCGCGCGCGCAGTACGCGCTCGTTGCCGGCAACCATTACCTTGCCTCGGTCTTTGGTTTCGGTGTTGGCGACGACGATGAACTTGGGCGCCAGTTTGCCTTTCTTGTCGAGGAGGGCGAAATATTTCTGATGGTGGCGCATGACCGTGGTCAGGACTTCCGGCGGCAGGTCCATGAACGCCTTGTCGATCGATCCCATTTTCACCACCGGCCATTCGACCAGTCCCGCCACCTCGGCCAGCAGGCCCGGATCGTGTTTAAGCTTCAATTTGGCTTTCTTGGCCAGCTTTTGCGCCTCGGCCTCGATGACGGACGCACGCTCGGCCGGGTCGAGCATGACCTGGGCCGCAAGCAGCTTGGCCTTGTAGTCGGCGAAGTTTTTGACCGCGAACCACTTCGGAGAAAGAAAAGGGTGCCCCATAGTTTCCGTCGTACGAAAATCGCGGCCAGGTTCAAGCGTAATCGCGATACTAGCTCTCGGACCAAAAAGACAAAGGATGTTGTGGATCGGCCTAACCCACGGGCCATGCCCCTCCCCCCAATTCATGGACTTTGGCCAGGGAAACTTCCGAACGACGTCAATAACAATTTGGCCAATCAGAATGTCAGATGGGAACCCCTTCTGCTTGACGACGGCGAAGAAGAACTCTCCCTTCTCGGTCTGGCGCTTTTCCACCTTGGCGCCCTTCGGCAGCGAGCCCTTGAAGCCCTTGACCGCGTGGACCGGCGCGTCGGCGCGGGGGCCGCGGCGTTCTTCGTCGATGTCCGGCTGTTTTTCCGGAATGCCGTCGACCACCAGCGCCAGGCGGCGCGGCGTGACGAAGGCCTCGGCGCTCTCGAACTCAAGCCCCGCTTCTTTCAGCCCGTCACAGACGAGCCGTTTCAAATCGTCGGTCGCCCGCGCCTGCATGCGGGCCGGGATTTCCTCACTCAACAGTTCCAACAAAAGCTCTTTTTTGTTTTGGGGCATTGCCTAGCCCCCGACCCCTTGGCTTTTCAGCCACGCCTCGCACGAACCCTTGGCCAGCGCCCGCACGCGGGCGATATAGGCGGCGCGTTCAGTCACCGAGACGGCGCCGCGGGCGTCGAGCAGATTGAACAAATGGCTGGCCTTCAGGCATTGGTCATAGGCCGGCAGCGCCAGGCCGGCCTCCAAGGCGCGGCCGCATTCGGCCTCGGCGTCGGCGAAATGGCGTTTCAGCATCTCGGTGTCGGCGACCTCGAAGTTGTATTTTGAATGTTCCTTCTCCGCCTGCAGGAAGACGTCGCCGTAGGTCTTGCCGCCCTTTTTCTTCGCCACCCCGTCCCAGTCGAGCTCGAAGACGTTGTCGACGTCTTGGATGTACATGGCCAGGCGTTCCAGCCCGTAGGTCAACTCGACGGAAACGGGATCGCATTCGATGCCGCCGACCTGCTGGAAATAGGTGAACTGGGTGATTTCCATGCCGTCGCACCAGACTTCCCAGCCGAGGCCCGAGGCGCCCAGGGTCGGGCTTTCCCAGTCGTCCTCGACGAAACGGATGTCATGAAGGTCCGCCTCGATGCCGAGCGCGGTCAGGCTTTGCAGATAGACCGCCTGGACGTCGTCGGGCGACGGTTTGAGGATCACCTGGAACTGGTAATAGTGCTGCAGGCGGTTTGGGTTGTCGCCGTAACGCCCGTCGGTGGGCCGGCGCGACGGCTGCACGTAGGCGGCGTTCCACGGTTCCGGGCCTAAGCAGCGCAACGCCGTCGCCGGATGGAAGGTGCCGGCGCCGACTTCCATGTCGTAGGGCTGCAGGACGACGCAGCCCTGCCCGGCCCAAAAGATCTGAAGGCTGAAAATCAGTTGTTGAAAACTGGGCGGGTTATCGGTGGCAGCGGCCATAGAGCCGGGGCCTTTTTCGGAGTTATTGTGAGGTGGCGAAATTACCCAGCGCCCGAGAGCCGGTCAAGGGAGTCCCTGGGCGGAGTCCCTAGGACAAAATCAGCCCGGATAGGGGCAATCCGCCTTGCCGCAGGACTTGGCCCCCGTGATGGCGACGAAGGCGCCGCAAGTCGGGCATTCCAACATCTCCTCGGCGGCCCCGGAAACGCTTACACCGGCGCCGAATTCGCCGGATTCGCTAGTTCCGGCTCCGCCGCCATTCCCGGCCTGGCGGCGGAGCCTTTCCCTGGCCTCGCGTTCGCGGACTTTCTTCATCCGGCCGACCCACTTGAAGCCGTACCAGACGGCGAAGATGGCGGCGACGGTAAACAATAGTTTCTGAATGCTGAAACCCAACATGGCCGCCTTTCTAGGGCCCGGCGGTTGAGGGGTCAAGGCGCCATTCGGCGGGATAATCGGCGGTGGCGGAGTGGGCCGGGTCGC